>NZ_JBMOWY010000055.1:0-90849 GCF_049310345.1 Stenotrophomonas sp. GZD-301
TGATCTGTTTCCATGGATGCAGGGCGTCCCAGCAGATAGTCGCTGACACCGTAGAGCGGGGCTCTGCCCCGCTGATCAACCGTGTCGCCGGGCGAACAGTGCCGGGTACAACCCGGCACTACGCCGTTTCCATCGGCGCAGGGCGGCCCAGCAGATAGCCGCTGACACCGTAGAGCGGGGCTCTGCCCCGCTGATCAACCGTGTCGCCTGGTCAACATTGCCGGTGTCGCCTGGTCAACATTGCCGGGTAGAACCCGGCACTACGCCGTTTCCATCGGTGCGGGGCGGCCCAGCAGATAGCCTTGGCCGTAATCGCAGCCCAGTTGCAGCAGCGTGTCGCGCTGGGCGGGGTTCTCGATGCCCTCGCCCACCGTTTCGATGCCCAGCGTGCGGGCCAGCGACAGCACGCCCTGGACCAGCGCGTAGGTGCTCTGCATGTCCTGGCCGTGCAGGCCGGCGATGAAGCTCTGATCGATCTTGAGCGTGGAGATCGGGAACCGGTGCAGGTAGGACAGCGCTGAAAACCCGGTCCCGAAATCGTCCAGCTGCACCAGCACACCCCGCTCCCGCAGCGTCTGCAGGATGCGCAGCGTGCGCGGGCCGTCGTCGAGCAGCGCCACCTCGGTGATCTCCAGCCGCAACCGGTGCGGATCGGCGCCGACCGCTTCAATCAGGCCAAACAGGCGCGAGCTGAAGTCCGCCGACCGGAAATGACGCGGCGAGACGTTGACCGACAGATAGCCGCGCCCGCCGCGCGCCAGCTGGCCGATCACCTGCTCGTACAGCAGCCAGTCAACCTGTTCGATCAGGCCACTCTCTTCGCCCAGGTCCAGAAACGCGCTCGGCAGCAGCAGGCCGCGACGCTCGTGCTGCCAGCGCAGCAGGGCCTCGTGCCCCACCACCTGCCCGTCGGACAGGCGCACGATCGGCTGGTAATAGGGAAGAAAATCGCGATTGATGATGGCCCGGCGCAGGTCCGCTTCCAGGTCCAGACTGCGCAGCGCCTCTTCGCGCATCGCCTCGTCGAACACCGCGCAGCGGTCCTTGCCCTGCGCCTTGGCGCGGTACATCGCCGCATCGGCGTCGCGCACCAGTTCCTCGCCATTGCGGTAACGCGGATGCCACATGGCGATGCCGAGGCTGCCGGACGGGAACAGCTCGCGCCCCTTGACCCACATCGACTCCTCCAGCGCCACCAGCATCCGCTGCGCGAACTCCACCGCCGAGGACAACCCGTGGCGGCACTGCAGCAGGATTGCAAATTCGTCGCCGCCCAGCCGCGCCACCACGTCCTCGCTGGAGACCATCGAGACGATCCGCTTGGCCACCTCGACCAGCATCTGGTCGCCGGCGGCGTGGCCGATGCTGTCGTTGACCAGCTTGAAGCGGTCCAGATCCAGGAACAGCACCGCAAAGGCCGACCCGTCGGGCTGGCGCGCCTGGGCGATCGCATCCTCCAGCCGGTCCAGCAGGTGCAGCCGGTTGGGCAGGCCGGTCAACGCGTCGTGCATGGCCTGGTGGGTCAGCCGCTGCTCCGCGCGCAGGCGCTCGCCAATCTGGCCGAGCAGTTTTTCGTTCACATCGGCCAGTTCACGGGTGCGCTCCTCCACCCGCAGTTCCAGCTCGGCGTGCGCGTTGCGCAGGCGTTCCTGGTCGCGCTGGCGGGCCAGGCCGTTGCCGATGTTCTGCGCCACGAAGGTCAGCAGGCGCTGGTCGTGGGCGGTGAAGCTCACGTCCGGCGAGTAGCTCTGCACCACGATCACGCCAACCACGTCGTCGTCGCTCAGCAACGGCACGCCCAGCCAGCAGTGCGACCGCGCACCGAATTCGCGCACCGCGCCGGCCGCGCGCAGTGCATCGATGTTGTCGCGCGTGGCCAGCAGCGGCTGGCGGTTGCGCACGATGTACTCGGTGAGGCCTTCGCTGAACGGTCGCGGTGCGCGCGAGGCGTTGTACTCGTCCACCGAGTAGACGAATTCCAGCCCGTCGCCACCTTCGTTGACCAGCGCGATATAGAAGTTGCGCGCATCCAGCAGCGTACCCACCACGCCATGCACCTGCACGTAGAACTCGGCCAGGCTGGAGGCGCTCATCGCCATCTCGGAGATGTTGAACAGCGCCAGCTGCAGCTTCTCGGCGCGGCGCCGCTCCACCACTTCGTCCTGCAGGCTGCGGTTGGCGCGCTGCAGTTCCAGCGTGCGCCGCTCCACCTGGCGCTCGAGCTGCACCTGCGCCTGACGGCGGTCCATCGCGGTCTGGATGTGCTGGGCCACGTAGCCCAGCAGTGCGCGGTCCGCCTCGCCGTAACGCGCGCGGTGCTCGTAGCTCTGCACCACGATGGCGCCACAGACGCGGCCTTCGCGCAGCATCGGTACGCCCAGCCAGTCCAGACTTTCCGGCCCCCGATCCGGATCGGGCTCGTCGTTGCCGGCCGCCAGCAGCTCGCGCGACGGGCCGCTCAACGGCTGGCCATGACGCAGCAGCGCGAAGGTCAGGCTGCGCGGCATCTCATGCTCTTCGTAGCTGCGGTCGGGATCGGCGACGAAGCTGTCCTGCTGGTCGGCGAAATACAGGAAGCGGACCCGGCGCCGCACATCGTCGTACTCGACGATGAAGCAGTTCTGCGCGTACATCAGCGAGTTCAGCACGCTGTGCACATGGCGCAGCATCTCCGACATCTCCAGATCCGCGCCGGCGAGGTCGGCGATTTCATACAGCGCCTGCTGCAGGCGTTTGGAGATTTCCAGCGAGTGGATCTCGCGGCGCTGGCGGGTCAGCGCAATGGCGTCCTGAACCGCACGCCGCGCCAGCCCCCACCACCCTGCATCCGGGGCCACCGGTTCGCCCTCGCCAAGCACCTGCAGCGCCAGCCGCGTGTCCCCAAACTGCCAGCGCTGCAGCTGCCCTGGCACGGGAAGCGCTGCGTCGAGCAGGTGCCCGGCGGTCATCGAGGGGTCGAAAGGTTCGGACTGCAGCCCGTCGCCGAGCACCGGGTCGCGCCAGGCCAGATGCAGGCCACTGCCAACGGGCAGCACCGCGCAGAGGGTGCGCGCCAGATCGGCGGACACCTGCGCGTCACGGTCCGGGTCCACTGAAGGCGTCACTACCTGACTGGACAGCATGTTCGTCTCTACTGGCACCGGATGCCCGGCACCTCCCCTGTCCGCCGAGCATAACGCGTGAACCGGGGGGCAATGGAAGGGTGGCAACCCCGATTGTTGCAGATGGACGTTACTGGAACGTCACCTGGAACCGGGCTCCCCATGTTGTCGGCCACTCCCCTGCCATCGCCACGCTTTGCGGACGCACCCGCACCGCTTACTCTGTGCGCCGTGGATGCCGTGGCCCTGCCAACCGATGAAGCGCTGATGCTGGCCTGGGCCGGCGGGGACCTGCCTGCGTTCGAGGTTCTGTACGGGCGCCATCGTGCCCGGCTGTACAGCTTCCTGCTGCGGCAGCTGCGCGATGCCGCGCTGGCCGATGAACTGTTCCAGGACGTCTGGCAGCGGGTGATCGCCGCCCGTGCCGGCTGGCAGCCCGAGGCCGCCTTCACCACCTGGCTGTTCCGGATCGCGCACAACCGGCTGAACGATCACTGGCGCGCCGCCCGGCATCGGCCGCCGCCGCCCGGCGACGCCGACGAGCGCGTGGCGCGCATGAGCGACAGCCGCACGCCGGAAACCCAGCTGTCCGACTTCGAGCAGCGCCGTCGCCTGCAACTGGCGATGGAACAGCTGCCGGCCGACCAGCGTGAAGTCCTGCAGCTGCGGCTGGAGCAGGAACTTAGCCTGGAGGAGATCGCCGAGATCACCGGCGTGGGCCGCGAGACCGTCAAGTCGCGGCTGCGCTATGCGATGGACAAGCTGCGCGCGGGGATGAACACATGAACGACCGCACGCCGCTGACACCCGAAGAACGCGAGCTGGCCCGCCTGTTGGGCCGGTCTGCGCCGACCCCGCCGCCGGCGTCGCTCGACGACGCCGTGCTCGCCGCCGCCCGCGCGGCGGTGCAGGTGCCCCCGGTCGCCCCTGCCGCTGCGGCCGTCGCGCACGCGCCACCGCGGCGTCGGCGCTCGCGCCTGCCTGCGGTGATGGGCGTCGCCGCCTCGGTCGTGTTCGCCGTCGGGATCGCCTGGCAGCTGCGGCTGCAGGACTCGCCCGTGCCTGTCCTCGAGATGCCGGCTGCCGATGCACCGGCCGCGGCGTCGGCAGCCGCCGACGCGGCGGATGTCCCAGCCAGCCCGGCGGCAGCGCCCGCTGCGGCCGAGCCAGCGGGTGCCATCGCGCCCACGGTCGCCCCGCCGCCCCAGGCACGCGCCGCCCCCGCACCGTCACCGGTGGTGGCGGAACCGGCGCCGGTCCCCGCGCCCAAGATGGCGCCGCCGGCTCCACCGGCACCCGCTGCCGCGCCGCAGGCCTTCTCAAGGGAATCGGCCGACAGCGCCGCCGCTGACGCCGCACCAGTGATGGCACCGGCACCGGCACCGGCATCGGCACCCGCGCAGAAGGCCGCCATCCGCGCGGAGCGGGCCAACGCGCCGCTCGCGGCACCCCGCCCGGCCCCGAGCGCCGCAGGCGTCATGCAGCGCCGCTCGGCGATGGCACCGTCCAGCGACGCAGTACTGTCGGCCAGCGCCGTCGATGCCGCGGTGGCCGCCGATGCCAGCCTGCCGCGCAAGCAGTGGCTCAAGCGCATCCGCGAGCGGCGCGACGCCGGTGATCTGGATACCGCACGCGCCAGCCTGGAGCGCTACCTGCAGCAGTACCCGGAAGTGCGCATCCCGCGCGACCTGCGCCAGCTGCTGGACACCTGAGGGGCAGTGACGACCAACGGTCGTCACCTACAATGGCGCGGATGCCCGATACGCTTGCCACCGCCGTCAGTCACAGCCTGGAGATCAAGCACAGCCGCTTCATCGCCCATGCCGCCCCCATCACCGATCCCGGCGCGGCGCTGCAGTTCCTGCAGCAGGTGGCCGTGCCCGATGCGACGCACAACTGCTGGGCCTATCGGCATGGCAACGATTACCGCTCCAGCGATGACGGCGAACCGGCCGGCACTGCGGGCAGGCCGATCCTGGCGGCGATCGACGGCCAGGGTTTCGATCGCGTCATGGTGGTGGTCATTCGCTGGTACGGCGGCATCAAGCTCGGTGCCGGCGGCCTGGTGCGGGCCTATGGCGGCACCGCTGCCGAATGCCTGCGGCTGGCGCCACGGCAGCCGTTGATCGCGCTGGCCGACCTGGACGTGCACGCCCCGTTCGAGGACCTGGGCACGCTGCATGCGGCACTGGCCGCCCACCTGGCCGAGAAACAGGCCGAAACCTTCACCCCGTCGGGCGTTTCGCTGCACCTTCGTCTACCGGCCGATCAGGTTGACCCGTTGAAAAACCGGCTGCGCGACGCCACCCGTGATCGTATCCGCGTGGAAACACGCACCGAACCAGGCCAACCGAATGACTGACACCCCTCCCGCGCCCGCCCCGGCGCTGCGCCGCCTCGGCAGCCTGCGCACGCTGTGGCCATTCGTGCGCCGCCATGCGGGACTGTTCAGCGCCTGGCTGGTGGCGCTGGCGGTGTCCTCGGTGGCCACGCTGAGCCTGCCGCCGGCGGTCAAGCTGATGATCGACCACGGCTTCAGCGACAACGGCCAGATCAACCGCGCCTTCGCACTGCTGTTCCTCGTCGCGGTGGTGCTGGCGCTGGCCACCGCCGCGCGCTTCTTCTTCGTGTCCCTGCTCGGCGAAAAGGTCGTCGCCGACCTGCGCAGCCGCCTGTACGCCCACCTGATCGCGCTGGGTGCCGGCTTCCACGACCGCAGCCGCAGCGGCGAGCTGGTCTCGCGCCTCACCGCCGACAGCGAACTGCTGCGCAGCGTGATCGGCTCGACGATGTCGGTGGCATTGCGCAGCAGCGTCACCGTGGTCGGCAGCCTGGTGATGCTGTTCGTCACCAGCCCCGGGTTGGCCGCCTGGTCGCTGGTCGGCATTCCGCTGGCGGTGCTGCCGATCATCATCGGCGCGCGTCGCCTGCGCCACATCTCGCGCGCCAGCCAGGACCGCATCGCCGACGCCAACAGCCTCGCCGCCGAGACCCTCGGCGCGGTACGCACCGTGCAGGCGCATGCGCGCGAGCCGTACGAGCGCAGCCGCTTCAACGCGGCGCTGGGCGAATCGATCAAGGCCGCGCGCCGGCGCATCGGCGCCCAGTCGATCGTCACCGCCACCGCCATCGTGCTGGTGTTCGGCGCGATCGTCGGGGTGCTGTGGCTGGGCGCGCACGATGTCATCGACGGCCGCATGAGCGCCGGCACCCTTGGCCAGTTCGTGCTGTACGCCCTGATCGGCGGCGGGTCGGTCGGCGCGCTCGCCGAAGTCTGGAACGAACTGCAGCGCGCCTCCGGCGGCATGGGCCGGATCGCCGAACTGCTGCAGGAAGACATCGAGATCACCAGCCCGGCCAATCCGCAGCCGCTGCCGCAGCCACTGCGCGGCGAGATCCGCTTCGACGACGTGGTGTTCCACTATCCGCAGCGCCCGGACACCGCCGCGCTGGACCATTTCGACCTGCACGTGCGCCCGGGCGAGACCGTCGCGCTGGTCGGCCCGTCCGGTGCCGGCAAGAGCACCGTGCTGTCGATGCTGCTGCGCTTCCATGATCCTGCCGCCGGCCGCATCCAGGTCGATGGCGTCGACGTGCGCCAGGTCGATCCGGCCCAGCTGCGTGCGCAGATGGCGCTGGTGCCGCAGCAACCCACCCTGTTTGCCAGCACCGCGCTGGACAACATCCGCTACGGGCGGCTGGAGGCCAGCGACGACGAGGTGCAGCGCGCCGCGGCCGCCGCCGAGGCCGATGAATTCCTGCAGGCCCTGCCGGACGGCTACCTGAGCGAGCTGGGTGAGCGCGGCGCGCGCCTGTCCGGCGGCCAGCAGCAGCGCATCGCCATCGCCCGCGCCCTGCTCAAGGACGCGCCGATCCTGCTGCTCGACGAGGCCACCAGCGCGCTGGACGCGCAGAGCGAACGCGCCGTGCAGCAGGCACTGGAGCGGTTGATGGCCGGCCGCACCACGCTGGTCATCGCGCATCGCCTGGCGACCGTGTTGAAGGCCGACCGCATTGTGGTCATGGACCACGGCCGGATCGTCGCCCAAGGCACGCACGCGCAGCTGCTGGCCGAAGGCGGCCTGTATGCGGAGCTGGCGAAGCTGCAGTTCATCGATTGACGACGCACGCCTAACGCGTCGCGGTGCATCGTGCACGGACCTTGGTCCGTGCCGCTGCAGGAGGTGTTTCATGTCGTTCCGACAGTTCCCCGCCACCGACGCCAATGGCGAAAACTACGTCATCATCGAGTTCAAGGAAGAGGCGGCCGGCGACACCGCGCCGGATACGCCCGCCGCACGTTACGAGCTCGCCGACGGCCGCCACCTGGTCCGCGACGGGCGCCAGTTCCGTACCTCCGGTGGCGAGCTGACGCTGACCACCTGATCGACTGGTCATTTTTTGGCCACCCATCTTGACAGCGTTCTGCCCCAAGGGCTGAACGCGGTTATCCACATGGTTGTCCGCAATTCATCCACACCCCCTGTGGATGAATGCGGCAGTGCAGCAGGTCAGCGCGACAGCACCCGGCCGATCCCGGACGCATCGATTTCCGCGGCCGCCTGCTGCAGCGCGCGGGCATCGCTGCCAGCAACGAAGCCGACACGGAAATGCACCTCGCCCCCCGGCGTGCGCGAAGAGTGGATCGACGCCAGGCTGACCGCGTGGCGCTCGAAGACATGCAGCAGTTCACGCAGCGAACCGGGGCGGTCTTCCGGCAGGTGCACGCTGATCGCGTTGCGCTCGGTCAGGTCGGCCAGCAGATAGCCAACCCGCTCGAAGGTGTAGTTGCCGTCGGCCAGCACCGTCTCACCCTGGCTGTCTCGATTGTCCAGCAGCAGCTGCTGGCGGAACGCCGCGCGCGCATCGTCGTCGCCCTGCCCGACCTGGGCACGCAGCGTCTGCAGGTGCGCAAGCAGGCGATCAAGCATCGGCGCGACGTGCGGATTGCCGAACTGGATGTCTTCATAGATGGCCGGGTTCAACGACAGGATGCGCGCGATGATTGCCGTATCCAGCTCGAACGATGCCGACCGGTAGGGCATCAGCGCCGGCAGCGCGCCGAGCAGCGGCGCGTAATCGCGCAGCACGCCGGCCTGCGCCAGGTGCGTGGCGTGCACCATCGCCTGCACCAGCGCCATCACCTGGTCGTGGTGCTCGGGCGTAGCGCGTACACACTCGGCTTCCAGCGCATCGCACAGACCCTGCACCCAGGGCTGCCACTGCGACAGGCGCGCCTCGCAGACCACCATGACCCGGCCTTTCAGGGTCGGCGCCTTCGGCGGCGCGGTCATCGGATGCAGGCCCACGACCTCGGCCTGTGAGGCCAGCATCGCCGCCACCGGCGCGGACTTCACCGAGGTGATGTCCAGCCACAGCCGCCCTGCCTCGCGCCCGGCCGAGCGGCTCACGTACTCGCCGATCAACGCCGGGGTATGCCGGATCGGTGCGGAGAAGATCAGCACTTCCGCGCGCGCGACCAGAACCTCGGGCGTGTCCGACTGCGGATCGGCCGGGTCGTGTCCCAGCACCTCCAGGCCCATCCGTTGTTCGAGGAACCGCCGCAGCCAGCGCCCGTAGGCGCCGGCACTGCCGACGATCCCGACCACCGGCGTGCGGGTCACGCCAGGCGCTCGGGCACGAAGCGATGCGGCAACGACAGGGCCGCCGGTGCGGCGGCCAGCACGTCGAACTCTTCATGGCCGTTGGCCAGCGTGGTCTCCAGCGCCACGTGCACACCGGCGATCGCGCGCGAGATGGCCTGCTCGAAGGCCTCGCCGCGCAGCAGGAAGGCCACCAGCAGCGACATCAGCACGTCGCCGGTACCGGCCACGTCCACCGGCAGGTGCGGCGAGGTCCAGCGCCAGATCGCATCGCGGCTCACCGCCAGCGTCACCAGCTGCCCCGGCTCGCCGCCCACGCTGTGCGCCAGCACCCATTCGGGCCCGCGTGCCAGCAGGGCCTGCGACGCGGCGATGGCCTCGTCCTGGGCCAGGCTCGGCATCCCGGTCAACCGCCCCAGCTCGAACGCATTGGGCGTCACCAGCCACGCGTGCGGCAGCAGGCGCTCGGCGAACACGGTTTCCAGGCCCGGCTCCACGTACGGGCCGGTGTGGGTATCGCCGATCACCGGGTCCAGGCAGTAACGCAGCTGCGGCGAAGCCGGCAGCACCTCGTCCAGCCAGTCGGCGAACGCGGTGCCGTTGCCGACGCTGCCGAAATAGCCCGAGACCAGCATGCGTGCACGCTGCGGCAGCCCGCGTTCGGCAGTGCCCAGCAGCAGGTCGGCGAACCAGTCCGACGGCAGCACGCGGCCACGCGTGGTGGCGTAGAACGGCGCGTTGCTGAGCAGCGTGGTCGGGATCTCCGCCACGCGCACGCCCAGCGCACGCAGCGGCGGTACCGCCGCGCTGTTGCCGGCATGGCCGTAGACGAGCTGGGACTGCACGGAGATGACATCGACCGGCGACGGACCGTCCGGGCGCTGGCGGCGGCCGTGGACGAGGTGGCTTTCGAGGGATTCGTTCATGGGATCGGCACGGTGGGGGCTCTATTGCCATTATCCCCCAACCGCTACGCCGCATCCCGCCCGTTTACTCTGCCAGAGCTGCCTGTTCCGGGATGTGGGGGTCACGCTGCAGGAGGAACTCCCAGGTATTGTTGAAGACCAATGGGTAATGCAGCGGTTGGCGGTCGGCGAACCGTTGCGCGTGGATGGGCTCCCCTTCCATGCGGCAGCCTCCCGGCGATTCGAAGGCCACCAGCTCTGTGACGATGACATCGCGGGAGTTGTCCTCTGCCGAGAGATAGGGGCCATACGACGGATGCGCGGTGATGCTGCGCTTGAGCACTACCCGCCCCAAGGCTGGCACGTACCAGCTGATGCTGCGCTCCAGCCCCTCGACGGCCTCTTGCCCCTGCCAGCGCATGTCGGTCATATCCGTCGACGTGGGGTTGGACTTTCGCCAGCGTGCGCTCCTCTCGATGCGGTACGCATGGACGTTGCCGACACCAAGTTTGACCGTCTCGATGCCCACCACATGACTGCTGCCCTTCTCTTCGTAGTCGTAGTGGTAGACCCCAATTGCCCTCCCAACTGCACCGGGTTCGGCAAATTCATCGGTCCACGTTGCACCCACCGCAAGCGGGAATCGCAGGAGTTCCTTTCGCCCCCGGCGAAGCGGATTGACGTCCGCATAGGTATCGGTGTGTTCAACGCGCTGCACACCGTGCCCCACCGTCAGTCGCGTCAGACCCTGCGTCATCCCATCGAGGCGAAGGGACGACACAGGATGGTCGGCACCCACCGAATACGTCCATCGCGTACCAGGCGCCAACTGCAGAGGACGCTCGATCGTCCCGTCAATCGCATCCAGCTTGCATGCATCCAATGTCTTGGCGGACACCGCTCCCGCAGTGAGCGAGCCAGCCACCAGGGCCACCGACAATGCGCGGCGTACAGCGGAAGGCAATGATCGAGGGGCGGCGTGGGCGATAAGGGGGAACCTGTTCATCCAGGCATGGTAGTAATCGCTGCAGGCACAGTCACGCACACCTGTCGCGATCAACACCGGAAGCAAACGGCCTGCACCGGACCGCGACGGCAACGACAAAAAAAAGCCCCCTGTCTCCAGGGGGCCTTCGGTACATGACGGAAACCAACGTCGCTTACGACGTCATCCGGTCCCAGAACCCCTTCACGCCATCGATGAACGTGGCCGACTTCGGCGAGTGCTTGCGCGCTTCTTCGCCGGTGAAGGTGGTTTCGAACTGCTCCAGCAGCTTGCGCTGCTCGGTGGTGAGGTTGACCGGGGTCTCCACCACTACACGGCAGTACAGATCGCCTTCGCTGCGGCTGCGCACCGACCGCACACCCTTGCCGCGCAGGCGGAACAGCTTGCCGGTCTGGGTTTCAGCCGGAATGCGGATCTCGGCGTAACCGCCGAGGGTGGCCACGCGCACGGTGTCGCCGAGCGCAGCCTGCGAGATGCGGATCGGCACTTCGCAGTGCAGGTCGTCGCCATCACGCTGGAAGATCGCGTGCTCGCGCACCCGCACTTCCACATACAGATCGCCCGCCGGCGTACCGGCCGGACCGGCCTCGCCTTCGCCGGACAGGCGGATGCGGTCGCCGGTATCGACGCCCGCAGGCACCTTCACCGACAACACCTTGTCTTCCTCGACACGGCCGTTGCCGTGGCAGGTCTTGCAGGGATTGGGAATGATCTGGCCGCGGCCACCGCAGTTGTGGCAGGCCTGCTGCATGGCGAAGATGCCGCGCTGCACGCGCACCTGGCCGCGCCCGTGGCAGACGGTGCAGGTGTCCACCTTGCCGTCTTCCGAGCCGTTGCCGTGGCAGTCGTTGCATTCGGCCAGGGTCGGAATGTCGATGCGGCGTTCCACGCCCATCACCGCTTCTTCCAGGTCCAGCTCCATCACGTAGCCGATATCGGCACCGCGACGGGCCTGGCGCGGGCCACCGCCACCACCGCCGAAGATGTTGCCGAAGATGTCGCCGAAGATGTCGTTCATGTCCGGACCACCCGGACCACCGCCGCCACCCATGCCGTGCTCGAACGCGGCGTGGCCGTGGGCGTCGTACATGCGGCGCTTGTTGGCGTCGGACAGGGTTTCGTAGGCTTCCTTGCATTCCTTGAAGGACGCTTCGGCCGCCGCATCACCCGGATTGCGGTCCGGGTGGAACTTCATCGCGCATCGGCGATAGGACTTCTTCAGCTCTTCTTCGCTGGCGGTGCGGGACACGCCCAGCACTTCGTAGTAATCGCGCTTGCTCATAACTTGAATCGGGTTCCGGAAGTCGGGATTCGTCAACGCGCAAGAGCGGAACCAGGTCCGCTCTTGCGTCGGGCGCCCCGACAGGCCGGGGTACGGCTGTCAGGACCTGGGGGAAACGACAACGGGACGTTGCCTGCGCAACGTCCCGCGTCTTGTCCGGATCAGGACTTCTTGTCGTCCTTGACTTCGGTGAACTCGGCGTCGACCACGTCGTCATGCGCGCCGTTGGAGTTGCCGGCACCGGCATCGGCACCCGGAGCGGCACCGCCCTGCTCGGCGGCCGCAGCTGCGGCGAACAGCGACTGGCCGGCCTCTTCCAGCACCTTCGACTTGGCTTCGATCTGCGCCTTGTCGTCGCCCTTCATGGCCGTTTCCAGATCGGCCAGGGCCGACTCGACCTTGCCGATCACATCGCCGCCGACCTTGCTGCCGTGCTCGTTGATCGCGGTACGGGTACCGTGGATCAGCGCGTCAGCCTGGTTGCGGGCCTGGACCAGCTCGTGGAACTTCTTGTCTTCTTCGCGGTTGGCTTCCGCGTCGGCGACCATGCGCGCGATCTCGTCCTCGGACAGACCCGAACCGGCCTTGATCTCGACCTTCTGTTCCTTGTTGGTCTTCTTGTCCTTGGCCGACACGTGCAGGATGCCGTTGGCGTCGATGTCGAAGGACACTTCCACCTGCGGCATGCCGCGCGGCGACGGCTCGATCCCGGACAGGTCGAACTTGGCCAGCGACTTGTTGAAGCGGGCCTGTTCGCGCTCACCCTGCAGCACGTGCACCGTCACGGCCGACTGGTTGTCCTCGGCGGTGGAGAACACCTGCGAGGCCTTGGTCGGGATGGTGGTGTTCTTCTCGATGATCTTGGTGAACACGCCACCCATCGTCTCGATGCCCAGCGACAGCGGGGTCACGTCCAGCAGCAGCACGTCCTTGACGTCGCCGCCGAGCACGCCGCCCTGGATGGCCGCACCCAGTGCCACGGCTTCGTCCGGGTTGACGTCCTTGCGCGGTTCCTTGCCGAAGAACTCGGTCACCGCCTGCTGCACCTTCGGCATGCGGGTCTGGCCGCCGACCAGGATCACTTCGCTGATGTCGCTCGAGCGCAGGCCGGCATCGTTCAGCGCCACGCGGCACGGTTCGATCGACTTCTTGATCAGCTCTTCCACCAGCGCTTCCAGCTTGGCGCGGGTCAGCTTGATGTTCAGGTGCTTCGGACCCGAGGCGTCGGCCGTGACGTACGGCAGGTTCACTTCGGTCTGCTGCGCGCTGGACAGCTCGATCTTGGCGCGCTCGGCAGCGTCCTTCAGGCGCTGCAGGGCCAGCGGATCCTTGCGCAGGTCGATGCCCTGGTCCTTGTTGAACTCGTCGACGAGGTACTCGATGACGCGGTTGTCGAAGTCTTCGCCGCCCAGGAAGGTGTCACCGTTGGTGGCCAGCACTTCGAACTGCTTTTCACCGTCGACGTTGGCGATTTCGATCACCGAGACGTCGAAGGTGCCGCCGCCCAGGTCGTACACCACGATCTTGCGATCCTTGTTGTCGCCCTTGTCCAGGCCATAGGCCAGCGCGGCCGCGGTCGGCTCGTTGATGATGCGCTTGACGTCCAGGCCTGCAATGCGGCCGGCGTCCTTGGTGGCCTGGCGCTGGCTGTCGTTGAAGTAGGCCGGCACGGTGATCACCGCTTCGGTCACGGTCTCGCCCAGGAAGGCTTCGGCCGTCTTCTTCATCTTCTCCAGCACGCGGGCGGAGATTTCCTGCGGCGCCATCTTCTTGGCATCGCTGGTCTGCACCCAGGCATCGCCGTTGTCGTGGGCCAGGATGCCGTAGGGCACGTGCGCGATGTCCTTCTGGACTTCAGCGTCGGTGAACTTGCGGCCGATCAGGCGCTTGACGGCGTAGAAGGTGTTCTTCGGGTTGGTGACGGCCTGGCGCTTGGCCGAGGCGCCCACCAGCACTTCGCCGTCCTTGGTGTAGGCGACGATGGAAGGCGTGGTGCGGTCGCCTTCGGAATTTTCGATGACGCGGGCCTTGCCGCCGTCCATGATCGCCACACACGAGTTGGTGGTGCCGAGGTCGATACCAATGATCTTGCCCATGAGGGAGACTCCTGAAAGTTCTGGGAACATCCGGCTGCTGCCGGGTTATGAATGGGATGTGGGGGATGGCTGGATCACATTCAAGCCACCCACCAAACACTGTGTCCGGTGGACGCGCAACGCATTCAGCGTCGCGCAAGCCACCTCAGTCGCGCGCGACCACGACCAGGGCCGGGCGCAGCAGGCGATCGTTGAGCTGGTAGCCCTTCTGGAACACCTGGACCACGCTGCCGGGCGCCGCGCCGGGCGCGTCGACCTGGCTGATGGCCTGGTGGTGGTCCGGGTTGAACGGCTGGCCGGTCGGGTCCAGCAGGGTCAGGCCGTTGTCGGCGGCGACCTTGAGCAGCTGCTTGTAGGTCAGCTCCAGGCCTTCGCGCAGCGGGCTGGGGTCGGTGCCGGCGGCCGTCAGGCCGGCGTCGAGGCTGTCGAAGACCGGCAGCAGCTCGCCCAGCAGCTTTTCGTTGGCGAAGCGGCGCGCCTGTTCGACGTCGCGGGCCACGCGCTTGCGCTGGTTGTCCAGGTCGGCGCGCTCGCGCAGCGACTCGGCCTTGAGCAGCGCCAGCTCGTTGTGCAGGCTCTCGACCTGCTGCTGCAGCGCATCGGCCGGGGCCTGCTCGCCGGTCGACGTCTGGGATGCGATATCTGACTGATCTTGGTTCATTTCCGTTTCCCTGGCGGTGACTCCCCGCCTCCACCCACCCCTATGTGGGCGCGCCGACCGGTTTCAAGAGCGGAACCGGCGATCAGGCCCGCTCACTGGACAATCCGCCCGGGCCGGCCGGCTCCAGCGCCGCCCCGAGCACCTCGGCGGTGGCCTGCACCAGCGGAATCATGCGGTCGTAGGCCATCCGTTTGGGGCCGATCACCCCCAGCACGCCCAGCACCTGGCCGCCGGCCGAGTACGGCGCGGTCACCAGCGAGACGCTCTCCAGGGGCATCACCCCGGTTTCTTCGCCGATGAAAATGCGCACGCCCGGCGCCTGGATGGTGCGTTCGAGCAGCTGCAGGATCTCGCGCTTGCTGGCAAACACATCGAACAGCTCTCGCAGGCGCTCCAGGTCCGACAGGTCCTGCACCCCCATCAGCCGGGTCTGACCGGCCAGCACCATGTCATCGGCCGGCGGCACCAGCGCCTGTTCGGCCAGCTCGATGCTGTGCGCCAGCACCTGCTCCATCTCCGACTGCGCATCGCGCAGCTCCAGCAGCAGCCGCGCGCGGATCTCCGACAGCGGCCGCCCCGCGCAGTGCGCGTTGAGGTAGTTGGCCACCTGCTCCAGCTCGGCCGGCTCCCAGCTGCGGCGGGGCTCGATCACCCGGTTCTGCACCTCGTTGTCGGCAAACACCAGGATCGCCAGCACCCGGCGCGCGTCCAGCGCCACGAAATCAATGTGCCGGAAGGCGAACTGCTCCCGGCGCGGCGCACTGACCACGCCCACGAAATGGCTCATCGCCGACAGCAGCTCCGAGGCACTGCCCAGCAGCGCCTGGGTACCGGTGCCGGTGGCCAGCTCGCTGCGCAGGCGGGTCAGTTCGCCCTCGCCCGGGGGCTGCATCTTGACCAGGCTGTCCACGAACACCCGGTACCCGTGCGCGGTCGGCACCCGGCCGGCCGAGGTATGTGGCGAACTGAGCAGGCCCAGGTCCTCCAGATCGCCCAGGATGTTGCGGATGGTGGCCGGGCTGACATCCAGCCCCGCATGCCGCGCCAGCGTCTGCGAACCGACCGGCTCGCCATCCTGGATGTGGCGCGTGATCAGCGTCCGCAGCAGATGGCGGGCGCGGGGCGCAAGATGGGGAACGGAAGGGTGCATGGAATCAGCCTGTGAGACGCCCCCCTAGATAATGGCTGGACCGGGCGTTGGCAAGTTATTGGTGCAGCCCCTCGCCCATGCTAGCTTTGCGCGGCTCACGAACCTAAGACCATGCTTAGACATCTATCGATCAAGGATTTTGCAGTCGTCCGCGCTACCGAACTCGAATTCGGGCCGGGCATGACCGTGGTCAGCGGCGAGACCGGCGCGGGCAAGTCGCTGATGGTGGACGCCCTGGGCTTCCTGTCCGGGCTGCGCGCCGACAGCGGCGTGGTCCGCCACGGTGCCGCCCGCGCCGAGCTCTCGGCCGAATTCGCCCCACCGGCCGATGCGCCGGCGCGGCAGTGGCTGCGCGACAACGAGCTCGACGATGAGGACCAGTGCCAGCTGCGCCGGATCATCCGTGCCGATGGCGGCTCGCGGGCCTGGATCAACGGCCGGCCGGTCACCCTGTCCCAGCTCACCGAGCTGGCCGCCACGCTGGTGGAGATCCACGGGCAGCACGAACAGCAGGCCCTGCTGTCCCGGCCCTCGCAGCTGGCGCTGCTGGATGCCTACGCCCGCAACGACGCCGAACGCAGCCAGGTCCGCCAGGCCGCGGCGCGCTGGCA
The DNA here is from genome assembly GCF_049310345.1 of Stenotrophomonas sp. GZD-301. Classification (NCBI taxonomy): domain Bacteria; kingdom Pseudomonadati; phylum Pseudomonadota; class Gammaproteobacteria; order Lysobacterales; family Lysobacteraceae; genus Stenotrophomonas; species Stenotrophomonas sp. GZD-301. Next base: position 16,416 of record NZ_JBMOWY010000055.1, read on the forward strand.
GGCGCTGGTCGACGAGGCCGAGGCCCTGTCCAGGCAGGGAGACGTCAGCGACCGCATCGGGTTCCTTGAACACCAGCTGGGCGAACTGCACCGCGAAGACCTCGACCCCGCCTCGATCGTGGCGCTGGGCAGCAGCCATCGCCGCCAGGCGCACGCCAGCGCGCTGATCAGCGCCTGCGATGTGGCCGCCGGCCGCCTCAACGGCGACGACGACGTCTCCGTCCTGCAGCTGCTGCAGCAGACCCGCCATGACCTCGCCCGGGTGGCCGAACACGACGCCCGGCTCGGCGACGTGGATGCGCTGCTGGACAGCGCATCCATCCAGCTGCACGAAGCCCTGTCGCTGCTGGACCGGGTCCATGACGACCTCGACGCCGATCCGGAGCAGTTCGAGGACATCGAACGCCGGCTGGGTCGCCTGCACGACCTGGCGCGCAAGCACCGGGTGCCGATGGAGGCCCTGGGCGAACACCGTGACGCGCTGGACGCCGAGGTCGAACAGCTGCGGGGCGCGGACGAGCGCCTGCAGGCCCTGGCGGGCGAGATCCAGCGCGCGGGCGCGCAGTGGCAGGCCGTGGCCGCCACGCTCAGCGCCAGCCGCCAGCAGGCCGCAACTGCGCTGTCGCAGACCACCACCGCGCTGATTGGCGAGCTGGGCATGGGCGGCGGTCAGTTCCTGATCGACCTCGAACCCCAGGCCGTGGCCAAGCCGGACCCCAATGGCGCCGAGCGGGTCGAGTTCCTGGTCGCGGCCAATGCCGGCCAGCCGCCCCGCGCCCTGCGCAAGGTGGCGTCCGGCGGCGAACTGTCGCGGATCTCGCTGGCCATCGAAGTGGCCGCGCTGGGCCTGGACGCGGTGCCGACGATGGTCTTCGACGAAGTGGACTCGGGGATCGGCGGTGCCGTTGCCGACATCGTCGGGCAGACGCTGCGCGCCTTGGGCGAAAAGCGCCAGGTGCTGTGCGTGACCCACCTGCCGCAGGTGGCCTCCAAGGGCCACGCCCATTACCGGGTCAGCAAGGCACCGGTGGACGGCATGACCCAGAGCGCGGTCGAGAAGCTGGACACCCGGGCGCGCGAGGAAGAGCTGGCGCGCATGCTCGGCGGCGTGGAAGTCACCAAGGAAGCCCGCGCCGCGGCGCGCAAGCTGTTGCAGGTGTGAGGGGCTGTCCACATCGGTAGGCGACGACCGTTGGTCGTCGCGGTGGTGCGTCCCAACCAACGGTTGGGACCCACTTCGCGGTTATTTACGCTTCTTGCGCACGTAGAGCACCAGCGAGTGCTCTTCCAGCTCGTAGCCGTGGTCGGCGGCGATCTTGCGCTGCAGTTCTTCGATCTCGTGGCTTTCGAACTCGATGATCTTGCCGCTGTCCACGTCGACCATATGGTCGTGGTGGCCGCCGCGGTCGAGCTCATAGACGGCCTGGCCGCCCTCGAAATTGTGCTTCAGGACCAGGCCGGCGGCCTCGAACTGGGTCAGCACCCGGTACACCGTGGCCAGGCCGATCTCGTCGCCGTGCTCGAGCAGCTGGCGGTAGATGTCTTCGGCGGTCATGTGGTGCTGGGCGTTGCGCTGCTCAAGCAGGGCAAGGATCCGCATCCGCGGATGGGTCACCTTCAGGCCGACTTTGCGCAGGTCGTGGGTTTCCATAATTCTCCGTTCATTGGCGATTTAGCGCCAGCTGCCTCGGATTGGGTCGCGGCGACACGTCGGGAGTGTATCATCGACTCGATTTCCCCAAACGCCATTCCCGATGCGCAATCTCCTGCTGGTCGCCGCCGTTGCCCTGTCCACCACGGGCTGCGGCATCATCTATAAGCAACCCATCTATCAGGGCAACCTGATCCGGGAGCAGGCCGTCGGTCAGCTGCAGGTGGGTCAGAGCAAGCAGCAGGTCAACGCCCTGCTCGGCACCCCCTCCATCCCGGACCCGTTCCACGCCCAGCGTTGGGACTACACCGCCAGCCAGCGCATCAACCGCCTGGGCAACACCGAAGTGAAGAACTTCACGGTGTTCTTCGAGAACGACCTGGTGACCCGCTGGGATGGTGACTACTTCCCGAACCAGGACGCCGAGCTCGCCCGCACCAGCATCCGCCAGTTCGGTCGCAACCTGGCCAAGGACAAGAAGAAGCAGCGCGGCCGCTGAGGCACCGCAGCACGGCAATCAGCGGCCGGCGCCCGCGCGCCGGCGGCGGTTGTCCTTGGGGTCGGCCAGCAGGGGGCGCAGCAGTTCGACCCGGTCGCCGTCGTGCAGCACCTGCGCGGCGGTCGCCAGCAGGCCATGCACGGCCACGGCCGGGCACTGCGCGCTGCCCTCGATCGCTGCGGCCTGGATCGCATCGCCGACGGTGGCCCCCTCGAACAGGGACAGCGCGCGGACCTCGGCACGGTCCGGCCAGGCCAGCACCACCTCCACCCGGATCATCGTTCAGTCCTGCTCGTCGGCGACACGGACGAAGTCATTCACCATGCGGTCGGCCAGGCCCTGGAAGCCCAGCGCAAGCGCCGGCCCGAGCAGGCGGGAGTTCGGTTCGAACTCCAGCGTGAGGGTCACCTTGCAGGCATCTTCGGCGAGCGCATGGAACTCCCAGCGCCCGTGCAGGCGCTTGAACGGGCCATCGCGCAGCTGCATATCGATGCTGCTCGGTCGCTGCAACGCGTTCTCGGTCATGAACCAGGTCGAGAACGACCCCAGGCCCAGATCCAGGCGCGCCACCAGGCGATCCGGGCCGGATTCCAGGATCTGCGAGGCCGAGCACCAGCGAAAGCGGCGCGGATAGGCGTCAATATCATTGACCAGGTCAAACATGCGGGCAGCCGAATGTTCGACCAGGGCACTACGGCGGATAGTTGGCATACGGCGGTACTGGTGTGCTGATGAATCGACCGGGGAGGCCCGAATCGGAGACAATACGGACATGAGCAAGAACAGCGGCAAGGATAAAGCAAAGAACGCGACGGCCAACAAAACCATCGCGCTCAACAAGCGTGCCCGCCACGAGTACCACATCGAAGACCGTTTCGAAGCCGGCCTGGCCCTGCAGGGCTGGGAGGTCAAGTCGATCCGTGCCGGGCGCGGCAACATCGTCGATGCATACGCCTACGTGCGTGACGGCGAAATCTACCTCATCGGTGCGCAGATCACCCCGTTGATCCAGGCCTCCACCCACGTGGTGGCCAACGACCGGCGCGAGCGCAAGCTGCTTCTGCACCGCAGCGAGATCGACAAGCTGATCGGCAAGGTCCAGCGCGACGGCTACACCATCGTGCCCACCGCGATGTACTGGAGCAAGAACAAGATCAAGCTGGAAGTCGCACTGGCCAAGGGCAAGCAGACCCATGACAAGCGCGATGCCGAAAAGGACCGCGACTGGGCCCGCGAAAAGTCGCGCACCATGCGTCGCCACAACCGCGACGCCTGATCCCCCTCCCCCGCGCCGCATCGCCGTGGTTCACGCCGGCGATGCGCATGCGGCGCTCAGGGCGCCGGGCAGTACGCCGCGTGCAACGCCCCCAGCACCCCCAGTGCGGGGCTGTCGGCCAGGCCGTAATAGATCGTCTGCGCATCGCGCCGGGTGGTCACCAGCTGCATGCCGCGCAGCACCGCCAGGTGCTGGGACAGCGCAGACAATCCCAGCCCGCTGAGCGGCTGCAGTTCGCCCACCGAGGCCTCCCCGTCCACCAGATGGCACAGCACCCGCAACCGTGCCGGGTGCGCCAGCGCCTTGAGCAGCGCGGCGGCCTGATCGGCCTGCGCCGCCATGTCGGCAGCGCGCGGGGGCAAGGGCAATGGCAGCACTGGATCGGGAGTTCGCATGCTTGACACTGTAGCGGAGCGCAGCCTAGTTTAGATTTATCTAAATTACAGGAGAGCACCATGCCGTGCCGCCTCGTTGCCACCCCCGCCCTGCTCTGCCGGGCCGCACCGTGATGGTCGACGGCTGGCCCACCGCCCTGCTGGGGGGCGTGCTGATCGGCGCCGCCGCCAGCCTGCTGCTCTGGTTGAACGGGCGCATCGCCGGCATCAGCGGGATCGTCGACGGAGCGGTAGCCGGTGAACTAGGGGACAGGGCCTGGCGCTGGGCATTCCTGATCGGCCTGGTGGCGGCGGGCGCCGCGTGGCTGGCCTGGGTACCGGGCGCCGCCGTACCGCGCAGCGATTTCCCGCGCCCGCTGCTGGTCATCGCCGGCCTGCTGGTCGGCTACGGCGCGCGCCTCGGCGCGGGCTGCACCAGCGGCCACGGCGTCTGCGGGCTGGCCCGGTTGTCACGGCGCTCGCTGGTGGCGGTGCCGGTGTTCCTGCTCACCGCGATGCTGACCACCTTCGCGGTGCGCCACCTGGGGGTCGCGGCATGAACGCCCGCACGCTGGCCGCCCTGGCCGCCGGTGCCGTGTTCGGTGTCGGCCTGGCCGTCTCGGGCATGACCGATCCGCGCCGCATCCTGGGGTTCCTCGACATTACCGGCGACGCCGACCTGCGCCTGCTGTTCGTGCTGGGCGGCGCCGTGCTGACCAGTACCGTGCTGTTCCACCGCGTGCTGCGGCGCTCCCGGCCGCTGCTGGCGCCGCGCTTCGCGCTGCCCTCGCGCAGCACCGTGGATCGGCGGCTGCTCGCCGGCGCAGCGGTGTTCGGCGTAGGCTGGGGCCTGGCCGGCTACTGCCCGGGCCCGGCCCTGGTCGGGCTGGGTATCGGCGCCCCGGAGGCACTCTGGTTCGTGCCCGCCATGCTGGCCGGCATGGCCGTGCAGCGCTGGCAGTCGCGGCGCTGATCGGGGGTGGCAGCGCATTTTTCCCTGCGCCGGCCGCACAAGTGTCAGAATCCACGCTCAATACAGCACAGGAACGGCGCGTGACCCTCGAACAAACCCAGGCCTCGGCGCACCCGGCAGACGCAGTCGCCGACCTTACGGCCGATGTGGCTGCCCTGGAGTTCGTGTTTTCCGAACTCACCCGCACGATGGACCCCGCCGCGCTGCTGAAGGTGCTGACCTACCTGCTGCGCAACGTGCGCCGCGATCTGGGCGACGCCGCCCCCAGCCGCGAACAGGCCGTCCTGATCGCGCGCCTGCAGACGCTGATGCAGCAGGCCGAGCCGGAAGTCCGCAAGCAGGCCTCGGCGCTGCGCAACGAGCACAACCGCGTGCGCAAGGAAAAGGCCCGCCACCAGGCCGACAGCCGCCGCCTGCGCGAGCACGGCCCGCGCGGCTGAGCCGGCCGGGCCTGCCGTGTTCGGCAGGCCCACCGAACGGTGGCGTTCCAACCGCCCCGTGCATGCAGCGCTTACCCGCGCTGCGAATCCAGCATTTCCTGGCGCAGCGCCACGTCCTGCGCCTTGGCATGGCTCTCGATCAGCAACTGGTAGGCCGGGAAGATCCGCGTGTAGATCTGCGCCCACTGCGCCGCGTCTTCGCGGTGCCAGGTCTTCTGCAGTTCCGAGGCCACCGCGGCAGTGTCCATCGGCACCACACCGGCCTGCACCACCCGCGCCAGGGTGATTTCCTGAGCCATCTTGGAGTACGTGCCCGACGCGTCGATCACGGCAAAGACCTGGTACCCGTCGGCCACCGCGGCGATCGACGGGAAGGCCATGCAGACGCTGGTAATGGTGCCGGCGATGATCAGCTGGCGACGCCCGGTGGCCTTCACGGCAGCCACGAATTCCGGGTTGTCCCATGCATTGATTTCGCCCCGGCGCGCGACGTACTGCGCGTGCGGCGCGGCGGCGTGGATCTCCGGAATCAGCGGCCCGTTGGGGCCCTGCGGAACCGAGGCGGTGGTGATCACCGGCATCCCGGTCAGCGTGGCCATCTGCGCCAGCGCCGTGGCATGGGCGCGCAGCGTCGGCATCGGCATGTCGTGCACGGTCTGGAACAGACCACTCTGGTGGTCAATCAGCAGCATCGCGGCATTGGCCGGGTCGATGACGGGGGCGGCGTTGTTGAAGTTGGCTGGGGTGCTCATCTGGATATCCTGTAAACGTTGGGGGCCCCAGACTATTTGTGGAACGATGGACCCAGTAGTCAGCAGGATCTATCCTCAGCGTCCCACCAGATGAACGATGCTCGACATGAGCACGATCGACCTCAACGACCTCTCCTACTACGCGCACGTGGTCGAGCACGGCGGCTTCGCCCCGGCCGGGCGCGCACTGGGCATTCCCAAGTCCAAGCTCAGCCGGCGCATCGCCCTGCTTGAAGAGCGGCTCGGTGTCCGCCTGATCCAACGCTCCACCCGCCGCTTCTCGGTCACCGAGGTGGGCCAGGAGTACTACGCGCACTGCAAGGCGATGCTGGTCGAAGCCGAAGCGGCGGAAGAGGCGATCGCCCTGTCGCGCGCCGAGCCACGCGGCACGGTACGCATCGCCGTCCCGGTGGCCATCCTGCAGGCGCGCATGGGCGTGATGCTGGCCGACTTCCTGGCCGAGCACCCGAAAGTCTCGCTGCACCTGGACGCCACCAACCGGCGGGTGGATGTGATCGGCGAAGGCCTGGACATCGCCATCCGCGTTCGACCGCCGCCGCTGGCCGACAGCGACCTGATCGTGCGCGTGCTGGCCACGCGCAACTGGTGCGTGGCCGCGAGCCCGTCGCTGTTCCTCCATCAGCCAATCCCGACCGTGCCGGCCGACCTCGCGCATTTCCCCAGCGTGGACCTCAGTGCCGCGCACCAGGTACACGCCTGGCAGTTGAGCGCCACCGACGGCGCCGTGGCGCTGGTCCACCACGTACCGCGCATGGTCAGCGACGACATGGTGGCCCTGCGCGCGGCCGCCGTCGCCGGCGTGGGCATCCTGATGCTGCCCACCATGATGATCTGCGACGAACTGGCCGACGGCCGCCTGGTGCGCCTGCTGCCCGACTGGCAACCGCACCACGGCATCGTGCATGCGGTGTTCCCCTCACGCCGGGGCCTGCTGCCGGCCGTTCGCGCCCTGATCGACTACCTGGCCATGCGCTTCGAGCAGCTGCAGGAAGACTGAGCGCGCGCGTCAGCGCCTGCGTGCGGCGTTGCGCGCGGCCGATACGTAGTCGTAGGCGCCCAGCGTCCAGCGCCCGTTCTGCCAGACGTACTGCCAGCGCTCCGTGTCCCCGGCCGGCAGGCGGCGGGTGATCGTACGCGACTCGCCGGCGACGCCCTGCGCGGGCAGGTCAGCGCCACTGGCCGATCCGGCGGCCGGATACGTGCGCGACACCGTGAACGCACCGCCGGACAGCATCGCCGGGCGATCGGGCGAGACCTGCGCCAGCCACTGCTCGATGCCCTGCGCCTGACTCGACCCGGCCGCATGGTCCGCCCGGGTGGTGACGACCGACTGCGTGCCGACCCCCTCGTGTGCAGCGGCCGCGCCAGCCAGCAGCAGCCCCAGTGCGATGCCGACGACGCCCTTCATCCCTGTCATGTGCTGCTCCTTGAATGGGCCGGTTGGCCCTGCCGGCATCCTCCCAGCATCAACGCAGCGCGTCCATCTGGATGTCCCTACCCCGCCTGGCCGCCACCTCAGCCACCAAACGCACCGGCCTCGCCATCCCAGCCCAACACCCCTCGCACCGGCACGGGAATGATCGTGATCCGCCACTGCTCCGGCGACAGCCAGGCGATTTCCGAGAAGCGGGCCGACAGCCGGCCGGTCTCCTGCCACCACGCCATCAGCCGTGCCGGCGCATCCACCGCGTGCGGCTGGAACTGGAACGGCACCCCGTCTGCGTTCAGCTTCCGCAGCGCATCGAACAAGGCCGGGTTGTCGCAGCGCGGCCCACGGTCATCGAACGGCACGGTCTGCCGCGCCAGCCCTTGGGCCAGCACAATGCCGCCCGGCGCCAGGTGGGACACACTCAACGGGGCCGGCGCACGCGGCCCGCCGATGCGTACGTCGAAGGGAGGCCGGCGTCCTGGCAGAAGCATGGAGGTCCAGTGGAGAGGGGCTGGCTGCATGGTAGAGGGGAACGGCCCAACGTGACTGTTCAGCCAAATAGGCGTAGCATTCGCGTTGTCAGGTAAACCTGCGGCGTTGTCTTCGGACAGGGTCGGAGGTTTAAAAGCCTTACCGTTCTTGAAGAAACCGGGGGTGCATTGGTTTCGACGGGGGTTGTGAAGTTACTTGGTGCATGCCGAGGGGGCAGCTTTCCTCGTTAATCCAGCAGCAAACTTTTAGTTGCCAACGACGACAACTACGGTTCGAACGACTTCGCAATCGCTGCCTAAAAACAGCTTTAGCGTTTAGTTCTACAGCCGCCTAAGGCGAACCCCCGAACCTACTTGTGCCCGTGCTCGTAGATGTAGGGTCATTATCACGGAACCGGTTGTGATGGCTGCCTGTCAGTCACGACTTAACTAAAGCAGGCTGGTCCTGGGGTGCGCTTTGCACACCGTGCTGCCACAGGATGAGATCCAACGGTGAGCTAAGCATGTAGTACCGGGGATGGAGTGCCTTCGGACGGCGGTTCAATTCCGCCCACCTCCACCAATGAAGGGTTCGCAAGAACCCGCAGAAGCCCGGGAATCCTTTTACACGAAGGGTTCCCGGGCTTTTTCATTTGCGGGATCACCCGCCAGGGCCGTCAAGCCCCTGCTCCGTCACACCTTCTCGTGCGCCTTCGCAAGCAGCTTGCCCAGCCCTGTGATGGGCAGCAGGAGCACGCCTCCCACCTCGCGGCGGAACCAAAGCATCAGCAGGATGACGCCGACGAAAAGGGCGTGCCAGAAATAGACAGTCAGCACGTAACTGCGATGCAGGTTGCTCATCATCTTCGGATACGTCGCAACAGCGCGTTCCTGCATCTGGGTAATCAGCTGCTTGAAGGCCTCTGAGTCGGTCTCCATGTCGAATGACCTCCGAAGATCGTCGCGGAAGGTCGTGTCGTACTGGCCGAAGTCGTCTGCAAGCACGTAGAGATCGTTACGGCTTGGCGCCAAGTGATGGAACAGACACTGGTCACCCTTGTAGCCGTACATCCGATCAAGCGCCCTTGCCTCGGCTTCCACGCCTCCGGGGCATTGGCGAACAAAGGTCTCAACCCGTGCGAGCAGCGGATACGTTTCGCTCCTTCCAAGAATAATGACCGCTATTCCAGTGTCATCCAGAGGCGTCGCCTGCATGCGTGTCGCACGCCATCCTCCGCTCTGCGGCGCCAGGAATAGCCATGCCAGCGCCAATGCCACCGCGATCCCCACATACCCCTTGAACTTCTCCATGCGCCACCCCTGCTCCTTTTGAGGGCGGAGAGTCTAGCACTCGAAAAAATGCGTCCAATGGCGGGTTCCGCTATACACCGCCAATCGCTTTCGGCAGCACCTGACGACTCACCGCGCCGAACGACCGCGATGCTTCGTGCGGGAGTCAGGGTCCGCGCCGATGGGCAAGCGCGACGGGCAAAACCAGGGGCGTGAGCATCCGCCATCTACTCAACATGGTGATCATCCCGCACCTTCAAATCAGCATCGGGAATATCGATGGGCGCGTTGTTCTCATTGCCAGCAGCATTTCCCGTATCCGGTCCAACAGCGCCGGAGATCGCATGACCAACCAGTTCATGCAGGAAGATGCTGGCAGGAGCCGGTCTCAATGGCAGTCCGCGATCGCCTGAGGGAGCGCCTTGTAACCGGCCTTGCCCTGCTCCATCAGGGCAAGGTGAACTTGCGCGCCATGCGGGTGGGCCAGACCGAGTTGAACTGGGCGCCGCCGACCAGGCGATAGGCCGCCGAAACACTGTGCAGCACGCCCAGGCGCTCCAGCACATCCTTGGCCCGCCGGAAGGTCGGGCGCGGTTCGGCGGTGAACATGAAGAGGTTGATTTCCTTGGCGCTGACGTCATAGCCGTCCAGCGTGGCGGCCTCGCCCAGGGCGGTGCTCAGCTGCGCCTCCAGCGTGGCCAGGAAGGCCTCGTCGTCCAGCGATTTCCGCCAGAACTTGATCACAAGCTGGTAATCCATCGGGGGCTGTCGCTCGGGAAGGGAACCGCTAAGCTTACCCTTCCTGGCGCCCCTGCGCGCCTGGATGCGGAACGGAACTGCGGATAGGGAGTGAGAACGCCGGACAACCGGTGTCCGCTTTTCTGCTGGCCGATCCAACCACCTATCATCACCCGATCGCGCAGGCCGCAAGGCTGGGGGAACAGGATGTTCAAACAGATCGCCCGCAGGCCCGCATTGGCCACGATGGGCCTGGTGTTGTGCATGACCGCAGCGTTGGCTTCGGCTTCCGAACGCAATGACCTGCGCCCACTGCCGCTGGATCTGGAGACCCTCCAGGCCTCCTGGAATGCAGGCTACCTGCAGGCGATGTCCGAACCTGAGCTGCGTGCCGGCACGGGGAGCCGAACCTATCGGCTGCTCTGGCTGCGCACCTTCCACCATCCGGTGGCCGTGCGCATCACCGCGTCGGCAGGGCAGTATCAACTGGTTGCCACCGAGCTGGATGGCGCCGGCGGGTATGCACCGGGCAAGGTGCTGAGAAGGAAAGCGCACGCGTTGACGCCCGAGCAGTTCGACCGCATCGAAGCCCTGATCCAGGACAACGGGTTCTGGACCCTACCGCAAAGCGATGACCAAGGCGGCACCGATGGCTCCAGCTGGATCATCGAAGCGGCCAGCGATCGCCACCACTTGGTCTCACGGTGGTCGCCCAAGTCCGGTCCGGTACGCAGCATTGGCGAAGCCATGCTGGCGCTGACCGGTTGGCGCTACGGCGAGATCTATTAGGCAAGGGCGGTTGCCGTCCTGATTGGACGGTATCGCCGCCAGCCCTGCCCCACCCGGGCGCCCCGCCAGCCCGGCTTCACACCAGTTTCGCGCCATTTTTGTGATATCGATCACACTTTGTCGGATTCTGGGAGGAAACGGCCTATGCAGCATCGGTACCTGGTGGTTCGCGCCGCCGCGGCGGCAGGGGTTGTCCTGCTGCTGATTGTCCTGGCCTGGGGCGGCCTGGCCTGGTGGCAGGCGCGGCGCCAGGCCACGGTGCAGCTGACCACCCTCGCCGAGGAAGTGCTGCGCCGCTCGGCGCAGACCCGGGTGCAGGTACTGGATGTGTTCCGCCACCTGGAGGAGCAGGCCGACGCGCCGTCGTGCTCGCAGGCGCACCTGGACCAGCTGCGTACGCTCGCCGCCAACGCCAGCTATGTGCAGGGTATCGGGGTGCTGGACGGTGATGTACTGCGCTGCGCCAGCCTCACCGAACTGCATCGCCCACTGCCGCTGGGCCGCCCGTCGCGGCTGCTGCTGGGCGGCAAGGTGCGGTCGTGGAGCGGCGTGCGCCTGGACGAGATTCCCGGCGGCCGCTTCAACGTCAACGCCGCAGGCAACTATGCCGCCTTTATCGCCCCCGACCAGGTCACCGATGTACTGCCGCCGGATTCGCCCCTGGCGATTGCCCACATCGGCCGCGGTGCCAATGGCTGGAACCTGATCCGCCATCGCGGCTCGCTGGACCCGGCCTGGCTGCGCGGCTATGCCGGCGGCAACCAGGCGCGCACCGTCGAGGGCAGCCGGCTGGTCATGCGCGATGCCGAGGATGGCGAAACCGCCGTGCTGGCGGCGATGCCGCGTGCGCAGTTGCAGCTGCTGTGGCGGCAGGCGCTGCAGCGCACGCTGCCGTTTGCCGCCGCCGCCGAGCTGCTGGCGTTGCTGGCCCTGGCCGGACTGCTGCGCCGGCAGATGTCGCTGCGCGCCGAGCTGACGCGCGCACTGGACAATCGCGAGTTCTACCTGCGCTACCAGCCGGTGGTGGCGCTGGACAGCGGACGCTGCGTCGGCGCCGAGGCGCTGATCCGCTGGCAGCGCAGCAGCGGGCCGCCGATCGGCCCGGCCGAGTTCATTCCCGTCGCCGAGGAGCACGCGTTGATCTGCCGGATCACCGATGAGGTGATGGCCCTGGTCACCGCCGACGCGCAGGCGCTGGTGGCACAGGACCCGGCCGCGCATATCGCCATCAACCTGTCGGCGGCCGACATCAATGTGCCGCGCATCCAGTCACGCCTGCAGCGGATGATCGACAAGGCCGGGATTGGTGCGCACAACGTCCTGGTCGAGGTGACCGAACGCGGCCTGATCCAGCCGGAAACCGCGCGTGACATCCTGATTGCGATCCGCTCCAGTGGCTACCGCGTGGCGATCGACGATTTCGGCACGGGTCATTCCAGCCTGTCCTATCTGGCCACCTACGACCTGGACTTCCTCAAGATCGACAAGTCCTTCGTCGATGCGATCGACAGCAACGACCCCACCAGCACCCTGGCCTTCCATATCATCGGCATCGCCAAGTCATTGGGCCTGCAGATGATCGCCGAGGGCGTGGAAACCGAGCGCCAGCGCGACATCCTGCGCGACGCCGGGGTGCAGTACGCCCAGGGTTGGCTGTTTGGCAAACCGATGTCGATGCCGGAGCTGCTGGACTACGCGCGCGCGAATTGACTCGTCCCCACCCGCTGCCACCCTTGGCAGCGGCCCGCGTCGTCAGCCCTGCGCCGGATCAGCCGTACCGTCGGGTGCCAGGCGCGCGTACACGTCGAAATCACGCGATTGCCCGGCCACGCGGCGCAAGCGGCGCAGTCGGCCTTCATGCTCGAAACCGCAGCGACGCAGCACAGCGGCAGAGGCGGCATTGGTATCCAGCACGCAGGCCTGGATGCGCTGCCAGCCGAAGCGGGCAAACCCTCAGGCACAGATCTGGCGGCAGGCGGCGCTGGCAATCCCGCGGCCCTGGAATTCGGGCACCAGCTCATAGGCGATTTCGGCGCTGCACTGGGCCGGGTTGATGCTGTGGAAGCCGATGCTCCCCACCAGGGTGCCGGCGGTATCGACAATGGCGAGGCGGATCTGGGTGACCGGCTCCGGCGCCTCCAGCGCATCGAACAGCGGCGCCAGCTCGGCAACCGAGGACACCTGCCAGCTGGTGTGCCGAAGCAGGCCAGGACGGGACAGGCAGGCGAACCACGCCGTGGCGTCGCTGCGCAGCAACGGGCGCAGGGTGACGTCGGGATGGCCGGACGCCGGTGTGTGCAGGATGGTCATGCCGGACGGCCCGGTGTGCGCAGGAACAGACATTGATGCCCGGGCTGGCCGCGCCGCGCAAGGGCCGGCCGCGTCATCCACGCCGTGTATACGCCCGGCGGGACGATGCTGCACCGATGGACCGGCAATGCCGCCGGCCGCGGTGAAGGACGCCTGCGCATGGATTTTCTCAAGCTGCTCCGCTCGCTGGAAGAGTTCCTCTACGAGCTGTGCACCTGGTTCCTGTTCTTCCCGCGCACGCTGTACCGGGTGGTCGTGCATCCGCGCCGGATGGCGCAGTACGTCAATACCGAGCTGACGCAGAAGCTGGACAAGCAGTTCGACGATGCGATCAGCCCGCCGATGTTCCTGATGCTGGCGGTGCTGGTAGCGCACGGGGTGGAGTTGATGATGCACCAGACCGTGGTGGGCACCAGCGAACTGTCGCGCACGGTGATGGGCAACGAGGAAAGCCTGCTGCTGTATCGCTCGATCACGTTCGCGGTGTGGCCGCTGGTCGCCACCGTGCACCTGCTGCGGCGCAAGAAAGTGCCCATGACCCGTGAGTCGCTGCGCCGCCCGTTCTTCATGCAGTGCTACCTCGCCGCACCGTTCGCGGTGGCGGTGTCCACCAGCATGGTGTTCGTGCGGCTGCCCGGCGAGCTGTCCACGCGCATCGGGCTGGTGGTGGCGGTGCTGTCCTTTGTCTGGTTCGCGGTGGTGCAGGCGGGCTGGTTGAAGGTGGCGCTGCAGCGCTCGTGGCTCAATACGATCCTCTCCACGGTCTGGGTGCTGCTGTTGGGCGTGGTGATCAACAGCGTGATCGGCTGGGCGCTGCTGATGAACTGAATCGCCAACGCCGGCAATTCCCCCCTGCGGCATTCCATGCGACCCTTCCGGAAACGTTTTCATGGGATGGAGGGATTCCAATGTTGTCTCGTTTTCGCCGTACCGCGCTGCTCGCGCTGATCGCCCTGTCACTGCCGGCCGCTGCCTGGGCTGAAGCCCCTGCCCCGCTGCGGGTGATGTCCTTCAATGTGCGCACGCCGGTGGATACCGAACCGGGCCGCCGCTGGGACGACCGCCGCGATGCGATGGTGACCCTGCTGCGCGAACAGAAGCCGGCCGTGGTGGGCACCCAGGAGCTGGTGGAGAAACAGGCCGTGTACCTGGTCGGCCACCTGCCCGGCTACCGCTGGTTCGGCGAAGGGCGTCGCGGTGGCAGCGGCGACGAGCACATGGGCGTGTTCTATGACAGCGCGCAGCTGACGGTGGTCGAGTCGGGCAACTTCTGGCTGTCCGATACGCCGGACGTGCCGGGCAGCATCACCTGGGGCAACCTGTTCCCGCGCATGGTCACCTGGGCGCTGTTCCAGCGCCAGGCCGATGGCCAGCGCTTCTACCTGCTCAACACCCACCTGCCCTACCGTGACGAGGACGAGCCGCGCCGCGTGCGGGGCGCCACGCTCATCACCGAGCGGTTGGCCACGCTGAAACCCGGCGTGCCGGTGGTGGTCACCGGCGATTTCAACAGCGAGCCGGGCAGCGACACCTACAAGGCGTTCACCGCTTCGCTGGGCGATGCACGAAAGCTCGCCGGCACGGTCGACGGCCCGCGCCTGACCTTCCACGACTTCACCGGCAAGCCGACGGTTGAACTGGACTGGATTCTGGTGCGCGGGTTCACGGTGGACCGCTTCAGCACGCTGGACCAGACACCCGGTGGCGTGCTGCCGTCGGACCACTATCCGGTGCAGGTCGACCTGCGCTTCCCTGCTGCCACCCCGCGCTGACCGGCCGCCCACACCGGCGTCACGCAGTGCCAATGGCGGGGCGACGATAACAACGGTTTTCCGCTCGGAGCACCGTCATGGCCCATCGCAGCCGTCTGGCCGGATTCATCATTGATTGCCAGGACACGCCCAGTACCGACGCTGCCGCCTTCTGGGCGGCAGCGCTGGGCTACCGGGCCGCGCCCGCCCGTGCCGAGGACGGCGCGGAGTATGCCGACCTGGAGGGGGCACCGGCCGGGCTGAATGTGGAGGTACAGCGGGTGACGCACGCCTCGCGGGTGCATCTGGACATCGAAAGCGACGACATCGATGCCGAAGCCGAGCGCCTGGAGAAACTGGGCGCGCGCCGCATCGGCTTCGTCAAACGCTGGTGGGTGATGGAAGCGCCGACCGGGCATCGGTTCTGCATCGTGCGAATGCGCGGCGATGACGGGCGGGCGCCGGCCACGGTGTGGCCCTGAGGCTCAGCGCCGCTGCAGGCTGCGTTCGATCAGGCGATGCAGGGCCTGGTGCTGGTTGCGCGCCTGGCAGATGCGCGCGCCGATGGCCAGGAACACGCCCGTGCCGAGCAGGCCCATGTCCAGCAGCGCATCGCTCATGCGCACGAACGCTACGGCCACTACCAGGGCACCCACCACCAGCAGTACCACCACACCGAGGGACAGGCCGGCGTCTGCCGGGCCGGGGTCGCCATAGGCGAGTCGGGAAAAAGAGGATTTCGGCTGCGACATGTCGGCGACTCCTGAAGGGTTACCGGCTTGTAGCACCGGCTCCACCACGGCGGGCAGAGGCAATGCCGTCATCTGTCGCCATCGACACGCGGGCTACGCGCGATCACGGCATATTCCTACGCACAACAACGGCCGGGCGCCCATTGGACGCCCGGCCTTCAAGTCCCTCTCAGCGGCCGGACGGCACCACGGCCACCGCCGCGCTGGCCTGCTGCTGGCCCCACCCACCCAACGCCTTGTACACACCGACCACGCTGACGTTGACCGTCGACTCGGCCTCGGCCAGCGCGTCGTCGGCCGCCAGCTGGGTGCGCTGTGCGTCGAGCAGGGTCAGGAAGTCTTCCGACCCTTCGCGGTAGCGGATCTGCGCCAACTGCTCGGCACGCCGCGCGGCCTGTGCCTGCTCGGCGACGATCGACAACCGCGCCTGCTGCTTGGCGTAGCGGGTCAACGCGTTCTCGGTGTCTTCCAGCGCCAGCAGGACCGCCTTCTCGTACTCGGCCGCAGCGCCGTCGGCCTGGGCCTTGCTGGCGCGCAGGCGGGCCTTGACCGTGCCGAAATCGAACGCGGCCCAGCTGATCGACGGCGTCACCGACCATGCCTTGTTGCTGCCGTTGACCAGGCCGCTGGCATCGCCGGACAGGAAGCCGACGAAACCGCTCAGGCTGATCCGCGGGAACAGGTCAGCGGTGGCCACGCCGACGCGCGCCGTCGCGGCGGCCAGCCGACGCTCGGCCACACGCACATCGGCACGCTGACGCAGCAGGTCGGTGGTGTCACCAAGCGGCAATGCCCTGGCATACGCCGGCACCTCGCGCGGCTGCAGCACGCTGTCCAGGGCATCCGGACGCTGGCCCAGCAGCACCGCCAGGCGATGGCGCGACTGCACCTCGGCCACTTCCAGCAGCGGGATGTCGGCTTCGATCGCCTTCAACCGCGCGCGGCTGCTCTGCACGTCCAGTTCGCTGCCCGCGCCGAGTTCCCAGCGGGTTTCGGTCAGCTTCTGGGTATCGCGCAGATTGACCAGGGTGCGCTTGGCCACGGCGATGCGCTTCTGGGTGCCACGCAGCTCGAAGTAGTTGCGCGCCACTTCGGCGGCCACGGTGACCTGGGCATCGGCGAGGTTGTCCTGCTCGGCACCGAGGTCGGCACGTGCCGCCTCGGCGGCGCGGCGCTGGCGGCCGAACAGGTCGAGCTCCCAGCCGGCGTCGAAGCCGAGCTGGTAGGTCTCGCTGAACACCCGGTCGCCACCCACGGTGGCGTCGGGCTGCTTGCGGCGGTCGTAGCTGCCGCCGCTGGTCACATGCGGCAACTGGTCCAGGCGTTGTTCGACGAACACCGCGCGGGCCTCGCGGACCCGCGACATCGCGATGCGCAGGTCCAGGTTGGCGCCCAGTGCGTCGTGCACCAGCTGCTCCAGCACCGGATCGTCGAACTGCGCCCACCAGCTGGCAACCGGCGAGGTGGTGCTGAACACCGGCGCGGCGGCCCCCTGCAGGCTCACCGGCTCGGCCGGTGGCGCCTGGTAGTTGGGGCCGACGCTGACGCAGCCGGCCAGCAGCGCGCTGGTCACGGCCACGGTCAACAGGCGGATCACCACGGCAGCACCTCGCCCAGGTAGGTGAAGCTGCCGTTGGGGCCGTCTGCACCGATCAGCGCCATGCCCACGCTGGAGCGCGCGCCTTCGCTGATTTCGATCTCGCCCTCGCCACCGTTCATGTCGGTTTTGACGTACCCCGGATGCACGGTGTTGACCTTGGTGGTGCTGTCGCGCAGCTCGTAGGCCAGCTGCACGGTCCAGGCGTTCACCGCGCTCTTGGAGGCGTTGTAGGCCGGCACCGCGAAGCCGTAGATCGGCGAGCCCGGCTGGCTGTGCAGGGTCAGCGAGCCGAGGATGCTCGACACATTGACGATGCGGCCGGCCGACGAGGCGTTGATCAGCGGGAGGAACGCCTGGGTGACGGCGATGACCGCGAAGACGTTGGTGTCGAAGGTATCGCGCCAGGTCTGCAGGGTCTGCGCCGACGGCGCGAGCTTGATGTCATCGAGCAGGATGCCGGCGTTGTTGACCAGGATGTCCAGGCGGCCGTGACGCTCGGTCACGGTCTGCACCGCCGCGGCGATGCTGGCGGCATCGCCGACGTCGAGCTGGATCGCTTCCACCGGCAGGCCTTCGGCCTGCAGCTTCAGCGCTTCGGCCACGGCGACGTCGCGCTTGCGCCCGGCCAGCAGCGTGTGCACGCCGGCCTGGGCCAGTTGACGGACGGTTTCCAGGCCGATGCCGCGGGTGGCACCGGTGACCAGGGCGATCTGTTGGGTAGCGGTATTCATGTGAAAAACCTCGCGGGGGATGGAATCAATGGTGGAGAGTGGGCTCGCCGTGGGTCACCAGCTTGCCGCCGCCGTTACGGCTGACGAACTTGCGCAGGGCCACGTAGAACACCGGGGTCAGGAACAGGCCGAACAGGGTCACACCGAGCATGCCGGCGAACACGGTGATGCCGGTCACCGAGCGTACCTCCGCACCGGCGCCGTGCGAGAGCACCAGCGGGATGGTGCCGGCGATGAACGCGATGGAGGTCATCACGATCGGACGCAGACGCAGGCGGCACGCTTCCAGCGCGGCTTCCACGATGCCCTTGCCCCCCATCTCCAGCTCACGGGCGAACTCGACGATCAGGATCGCGTTTTTGCACGCCAGGCCCATCAGCACCACCAGGCCCACCTGTACGAACACGTTGTTGTCGCCGCCGGTCAGCCACACGCCGAACAGCGCGGACAGCAGGGTCATCGGCACGATCAGGATCACCGCCAGCGGCAGCGACCAGCTTTCATACAGCGCGGCCAGCACCAGGAACGCCAGCAGGATCGCCACCGGGAACACGATGAAGGCGGCCTTGCCCTGGGTGGCCTGCTGGTAGCTCAGGTCGGTCCACTCGGTGGTCATGCCCACCGGCAGGACCTGCCCGGCGATCTCGGTCAGCTTGTTCATCGCCTCGGCCGAGGACAGCATCCGCGGGTCGGCTTCGCCGGCCAGGTCGGCAGCCGGGTAGCCGTTGAAGCGCAGCACCGGGTCCGGGCCGAAGGTCTGCTTGACCGTCACCATCGAGCCGATCGGCACCATCTCGCCGCGGTCGTTGCGGGTACGCAGCTTGCCGATGTCTTCCACGCTGTCACGGAACTGACCGTCGGCCTGGGCGATCACCTGCCAGGTACGACCGAACTGGTTGAAGTCGTTGACGTAGGACGAACCGAGGTAGGTCTGCAGCGTGTCGAACAGCTGGGTCAGCTGCACGCCCTGGGCCTTGGCCTTGACGCGGTCCACCTCGGCATCCAGCTGCGGCACGTTGGCCTGGTAGCTGGTGATCGGGAAGGCCATGCCCGGGGTCTGCGCCACCGCACCCTGCATCGCCTGCACGGCGTTCTGCAGCGCGCCATAGCCCAGATTGCCACGGTCCTCGATGAACATCTGGTAGCCATTGCCGTTGCCGAGCCCGAGGATCGGCGGCGGCATCATCGCGAAGGCAAAGCCTTCCTGCAGCCCGGCGATCTTCTGGTTGATCTCGGCGTTGATCTCCGCGGCAGTGCGTCCGTGGCGCTCGTTGAACGGCTTGAGCGGAATGAACGCCACACCGGTGTTGGGCGTGTTGGTGAACTGCAGTGCGTTCAGGCCCGGGAACGAAATGGTGTGGGCCACGCCGTCGGTTTCCTGGGCGATCTTGGCGACCTTGCGCAGCATTTCATCGGTACGCGCGATCGAAGACCCTTCCGGCAGCTTCACACCGGCAATCAGGTACAGCTTGTCCTGGGTCGGGATGAAGCCCGGCGGCACCAGCTTGAAGATGAAGCCGGTACCCACCAGCAGCACCGCGTACACCACGAATACCGCGCCACGACGGCCAAGGATCTTCGACACGCCCCGCTCGTACTTCTCCGAGCTGGACTTGAAGAAGCGGTTGAACGGGCGGAACACCCAGCCGAACAGGCGGTCGATCAGACGGCTCGGGCCATCCTTGGGTGCGCCGTGCGGCTTGAGCAGGCGCGCGGCCAGGGCCGGCGACAGGGTCAGCGAGTTGATCGCCGAGATCACCGTGGAGATGGCGATGGTGACGGCGAACTGCTTGTAGAACTGACCGGTGACACCGGACAGGAACGCCATCGGCACGAACACCGCACACAGCACCAGCGCGATCGCGATGATCGGGCCGGACACTTCCTTCATCGCCTGGTGCGCCGCCGCCGTGGGCGACAGGCCTTCCTCGATGTTGCGCTCGACGTTTTCCACCACCACGATCGCGTCATCGACCACGATGCCGATCGCCAGCACCAGGCCGAACAGGCTCAGCGTGTTGATCGAGAAGCCCAGCACGTACAGCGCCGCGAACGTACCCACGATCGACACCGGGACCGCGATCAACGGAATGATCGAGGCACGCCAGGTCTGCAGGAACAGGATCACCACCAGCACCACCAGGGCGATGGCTTCAAGCAGGGTCGAGACCACGGCCTTGATCGAGTCGCGCACGAAGATGGTGGTGTCGTACACCGCTTCGTACTTCACGTCGGCCGGGAAGGCCTTCTGCATCTCGTCCATCGTGCCGATCACCGCATCGCGGATCTCCAGCGCGTTGGCACCCGGGGCCTGGAAGATACCGATGCCGACGGCGTTCTTGCCGTCCAGCTGCGAACGCAGGGTGTAGTCGCCGGCGCCCAGCTCGACGCGGGCCACGTCCGACAGACGCACCACTTCACCGTCGGCGCCGCTCTTGAGCACGATGTCGCCGAACTCCTTCTCACTGCGCAGGCGGCCCTGAGCGTTGATCAGGGTCAGGAACTGGCTGTTGGGCATCGGCTCGGCGCCGAGCTGGCCGGCCGAGACCTGCACGTTCTGCTCGCGCATGGCGCCCACCACGTCGCTGGCGGTCAGGCCGCGCGCGGCAACCTTGTCCGGGTCCAGCCAGGCACGCATGGCGTAGTCGCCACCACCGAAGATCTGCGCGTCGCCCACGCCGGGAATACGGGCCAGCGCGTCCTTGACGTGCAGGCGGGCGTAGTTGCGCAGGTACAGGGTGTCGTACTTGCCATTGGGCGAGGTCAGGTGCACGACCATCAGGAAGGTCGGCGACTGCTTCTGGGTGGTGACACCCTGCCGGCGCACGTCCTCGGGCAGGCGCGCCTGCGCCTGGGCGACACGGTTCTGCACCTTCACCGCCGCCTCGTCCGGGTCGGTGCCCGGGCGGAAGGTGACGGTCATCTGCAGCACGCCGTCCGAGCCGGCCACCGACTTGAGGTACATCATGCCCTCGACGCCGTTGATGGCTTCTTCGAGCGGCGTGGCGACGGTTTCAGCGATCACCTTCGGGTTGGCGCCCGGATAGACCGTGCGTACCACCACCGACGGCGGCACCACTTCGGGGTACTCGCCGATCGGCAGCATCGGTATGGAGATCAGGCCGGCGGCGAAGATCACAATCGACAATACGGCCGCGAAAATAGGCCTGTCGATGAAGAAACGGGAAAAGTCCATTGGTGGATTCCTGGGTGTTCACCAACGCCGGCGTGCAGGACCCCGGCCGCTGTCGCAGGCGACAGCGGTGGCAGGGCGCCCCTGCACGGGGCGATGGCAGAAACGGTAGAGCCGACGGGGAAGCCGGCTGCTATGTAGAGCCGACGGTCAGTCGGCTGCTCTTCACTTCAGCGCGGTGACCTGTGCAACAGCCGGAGGCACAGCTGCAGCCCCGGCCGGCTGCATCGCAACCGCCTTGGCCTGCACCGGCATGCCCGGCATGAACACCTTCTGCACACCGTCGACGATCACGCGGTCGCCGGCCTTGAGGCCCTGCTCGACGATGCGCAGCCCATCGGCGGTGCGGCCGAGCTGGATGTCATGGCGCTGCGCCTTGCCGTCCTTGTCGACCACGTACACGTACTTGCGATCCTGGTCGGTCAGCACGGCCTTCTCGTCGATCAGCATGGCCTGGAACTGGCCGCTGCCGAGCAGCTGCACGCGGGCGAACAGGCCCGGGGTGAAGGCGCGGTCGGCGTTGTCCAGCACCGCGCGCACACGGATGGTGCCGGTGCTGCGGGTGACCTGGTTGTCGAGGAAGTCGACCTTGCCGCTGTGCGGATAGCCTTCTTCGCCCGACAGGCCGACCTTGACCGGCAGTTCGCTGTCGCGCTCGCTCGGGCGTTCGCCGTTGCGGGCCATCTGCGCGTAACGCAGGAAGGTGCCTTCATCGGCGTCGAAGTAGACGAACACCTTGTCCAGCGAGACCAGCGTGGTCAGCACGCTGGCGCTGTCGCCGGCGGTGACCAGGTTGCCGGCGGTGACCATCGCGCGGCCGGCACGGCCGTTGATCGGCGCACGCACCTGGGTGAACTCGACATTGAGGCGTGCCGCATCCACGGCCGCCTGCGCGGCCAGCACCTGCGCCTGGGCCTGTTCGGCGGTGGCGCGACGCTGTTCCCAGGTTTCGGTGGAGATGGCCTGCTGGTCGGACAGGCGGCGGGCGCGCTCGGCTTCGCTGCGGCTGACCTGCGCCTGGGTGCGCGCACGCGCCAGTTCGGCGTCGGCGCGGGCCAGTTCGGCGCGGTAGCTGCGCGCGTCGATGGTGAAGAGCACGTCGCCCTTCTTTACTTCCTGGCCTTCGACATAGTTGACCTTGTCGATGTAGCCGGAAACGCGTGGGCGCAGCTCGACGCTTTCGACCGCTTCGACGCGGCCACTGAAGTCGTCCCACTGGCTGACCTGCTTGACCAGCACCGGTGCAGCGCTCACCGACGGCGGCGGCGGACCGGCGGTTTCAGCGTGGCCGCCGCTGCAGCCGACAAGCACCGCCAGGGCCAAAGCGGTCACGGTCCCGAGCGCGATGCGCCGGGCAAGGTTCTTCGAGGAGGGGGAGTGCGTCATGACGATGTCCTGGGGGTGGTGACGATGGAAAAACGGGAATGTTCAAGTACGGGGCGCGGCATCTTGCAACCTCAACCAATATTGAGGTCAAGCCATGTCCAGCGAATTTCGCCAGGGCACGGGCGCGTCCATGCGCAGCAGCCCCTTGGGCAGCGCGGCATCGGTGCTGTCACAACGCAGGAACGGGCGCATGTCGCGGCAACCGTCCAGCACCGACACCACGCGGCGGCCAACGGCCAACGCGCTGGGCCATTCGACGCAGGCGTTGGCGGCATTGCCCGGCGTGCACACCGGATGGGTGACTTCCAGCATCTGCGCGCGCACGCCCACGCCCTGCGCTTCTTCGTGCAGGACCTGCACGAACATGCGGATGGCCGCCGACGACACCGAGGCGTCGCCGTGGCCGGACCACGGGCGCAGCCCGCACGGGCTGCCGATGACCACGTAACGCGCACCCGGCGCCCGCTGCGCGAGCAGCGGCACCAGGTGGTGGGCGGCGTTGACGTGCGGGACCAGATCACGCTCGATGCGTTCCATCAGCCACGACGAGGGCTGGTCGATCAGGCGGCCCAGCCGCAGCGGCGCGCCGAGGCTGGCCACGACCGCGGCGAGCGGACGCGGGCGCGCGGCGATGCGCTCGGCCAGCGTGCGCGCCGAACCGTCGTCGGCCACCGAACCCAGCAGCGTCTCCAGCGCCGGCTCATCGGCGAACTGGTCACGCAGGGCAGCCAGCCGGCCCGGGTCACGGCCGACCACCAGCACCGGGCTGCCCGCTTCGAGCAGGGCCGCCACGATGCCCTGGCCGACGTTGCCGGTACCACCCAGCACGAGGACCTCGGGGGCCAATATCCCATTCATGGGACTTTCACTCCCGTCGCCGGGATAATCCCAATTCGGCCCAGTCGGTCGCCCGCACGGGGGGCCAGGCGGAACGCACCGCCGCGCTGCAGGTTGGCAGGCGGGGTGAACTCGCGGAAGGCCTTGTGGGAGAAGGCGCTCGGGCGCTTCTCAACGGTCATCGCCAGGTCCAGCGGGGCTTTGCGGCCGCTGAGCACGCGGCCAAGAATGTTCCGCAACCACATGGTTGTCGTCCTGCATAACGGGAATGGCGCCACGATAGACCCCAAACTCCCACTTGATTAGTCCGGATTAAAGGGAATAATCGTCCCGTCCCCGGCACAATCCCGCCGGACGTCCCCTCCCCCGACTATGGACCCCCGTCATGGCCCACGATCTCAACGACACGCTGATCTTCGTCAAAGTGGTCGAGCAAGGCAGCTTCATTGCCGCCGCGACCGCGCTGGGCCTGCCCAAGACGACGGTCAGCCGCAAGGTGCAGGAACTGGAAACGCGCCTGGGCGCGCGCCTGCTGCACCGGACCACCCGCCGCCTCGGCCTGACCGAGGCCGGCTCGGTGTATCACGAGCATTGCCAGCGCATCGCGCGCGAGCTGGAAGAAGCCGAAGGCGCGGTCAGCCAGCTGCAGTCCGGCCCGCGTGGCTGGTTGCGCTTCACCGTGCCGTATTCGATCGGCATCACCTGGATCGCGCCCCTGCTGGGGCAGTTCCATGCGCAGTACCCGGAAATCCAGCTGGACATGCACCTGGGCAACGAGAAGCTCGACCTGATTGCCGGTGAAGCCGATCTCGCGCTGCGTGTGGGCACCCTGCCCGACTCCAATCTGGTGGCGCGCAAGCTGGGCAGCCTGCGCACGCAGGTGTTTGCCAGCCCGGCCTACATCGAACGCTACGGCGAGCCGCTGCACCCCGATGAACTGCAGTTCCACCGCATCCTGGCGATGCGCAAGGCGCGCAACCTCAACAACAACCGATTCTTCTGGCAGCTCGGCGAGAACGGTGGCGAGCTGCGCGATTTTCCGGTCAATCCGCTGCTGGTGGCCAACGACCCGTCGGCCCTGAACGGTGCGCTGGTATGCGGCGAAGGCCTGCTGCTGACCGGCGATGTGATGGCCAAGCCGTTCGTGGAATCGGGAATGGTGCGCCGTGTGCTGGCCGGTTGGACCGGTCCGGAAGTGGACTTCAACGCGGTGTTCGCCGGTGGCCGCCTGGTCTCGCCGAAGGTGCGCGCATTCGTGGACTTCTTGGTCGAGAAGCTCAACTTCGACGCCAACTACATGCTGGCGCAGTGCCCGGCCGCCAAGCTGGCCAAGCAGCAGCAGACGCAGGCCGAAGCCGAGCTGCAGGAAACCGGGAAGCGGATTCTGGAGACCGTAACGGCGAATTGATCCCGTCGCTGGACTGCACACTGTGATTGCACGCGCTCCGTAGCGCCGGGCTCTGCCCGGCTGCTGTTGGATACGTGCGAAGCGCCAGCCGGGCAGAGCCCGGCTCTACAAAAAAAGCCGCCTTTCCAGGCGGCTTTTTTGCGATGCGTGCGCATCGCAGCAATAACGGCGTGCGCTGTTACTGCGTCAGCGGGATCACGCGGATTTCCACGCGACGGTTCTTGGCGCGGCCGGCATCGGTGCTGTTGTCGGCAATCGGATAGGCCTTGCCTGCACCCAGCGTCTCCATGCGCACGCTCTGCACGCCCTGTGCGGTCAGGTAGGAGGCCACCGAGTCGGCGCGTTCCTTGGACAGGCGGTTGTTGACCGCATCACTGCCAATGCTGTCGGTATGGCCGACCACTTCGATCATGGTCTGGTCGTATTCCTTCAGCGTGCTGGCCACGCCGTTGAGCGCGCTGTAGAACTGCGGCTTCAAGGCGGACTTGCCGAAATCGAAGGTGATGCCGTCCGGCAGGTTCAGCACGATGTTGTCGCCCTGACGCTGCACGTCGATGCCCGTGTTGGCGGTGCGCTGGCGCAGCGCGGCTTCCTGGCGGTTCTGGTACGCGCCGACGCCGGCGCCGGCCAGTGCGCCGATACCGGCACCGACCATCGCATGCTGGCGGCGCTCGGTGGCGCTGTCGCCGGTCAGCAGGCCAGCGGCGACACCGATGGCAGTACCGATCAGCGCATTGCGGCCGGTGCGGCTCTGCTGCTCGGTCGGGTTGCCGTACTGGTCGCTCTGCACGTACGAACCACCGGTGGCGCAGGCCGAGAGGGCTGCGGCAGTCATCAGGGCCAGGGCCACGTTACGGGTTGCAGGTCGGATCATGGTGTCATCTCCTTGGGTGCCGGGCTGGCGGCGTGCGGACGGCCTGAAGAATAAACACGCCCGCGCGATGCCGGCATGATGAACGGCATCGCCAGCAACCCCTTGTTCAGCTAGCTGACTCGCCGCTCAGCCTGTATGCCGGTACGCCGCCAGCGCCGCGTCGCGCCCCGTGGCCAGATCGACCATCGGCACGGCCGGATAGCCCGGGGCGAGCGCAGCCAACTCGGTCGGGAACTGCCACGGCGCAAAGCGCGCCTTCACCGGCAGTGCGGCCAGCTCCGGTACCCACCGCGTGATGTAGCGCGCCTGCGGATCGAACTTCTGTGCCTGCGTCACCGGATTGAAGATGCGGAAATACGGCGCGGCATCGGCACCGGTGCCGGCTACCCATTGCCAGCCCATCGTGTTGTTGGCCAGGTCGGCATCCACCAGCGTGTCCCAGAACCAGCGCGCCCCGTGCAACCAGTGGGCGCGCAGATGCTTGCAGAGGTAGCTGGCCACGATCATGCGCACGCGGTTGTGCATGTAGCCGGTCTGCCACAGCTCACGCAGGCCGGCATCGACGATCGGCACGCCGGTGTGGCCGCGTTGCCAGTCATGCAGCTGTGCGGCGCTGGGCGTGGCCCAGGAGAAGCGGTCGAAACGCGGGTTGAGGTTGTCGGTGGGCGTCTTCGGGAAGTAGTGCAGCAGGTGATAGGCAAAGTCACGCCAGCCGAGCTGGCGCAGATAGCCGTCGATGTCGGCGTCGGTCGCGGCGCTGCGCAGGCCTTCCAGCGCATGCGCGATCCGCCAGGGCGCGATTTCACCAAAGTGCAGGTGCGGCGACAGCCGCGATGTACCGACCCGGTCCGGCAGGTCGCGCTGCTCGCGGTAGCCGCGCAGTGCCCCCTCCACGAACACCGACAGCGCCTCGTCGGCACCAGCCTCGCCGGGCTGCCAGTGCGTCCAGAAGCCGGCATCCCAGTCCAGCGTGGGCGCCAGCTGCAGCGCATCCAACGCCAGGCTGTCCACCGAATGCCCCACCAGCGCGCGCGGCGCCGGCTGCGGTGCGGGCAGCCTCCAGTGGCTGAGCACGTTGCGCCAGTAAGGGGTGAATACCTTGTACGGCTGCCCCTGCTGGGTAGCGATGTCCCAAGGTTCGAACAACAGGCTGCCATTGCAGCTCTGCGCGTCGATACCCTGCTCGCGCAGCGTGCGTTTGATGGCGGCATCGCGGGGCTGGGTGGCCGGTTCGTACTTGCGGTTCCAGTACACCGCTTCGGCGCCGGTCTGTTCGATCAGGGCCTGCAGGGTCGGCAGGCTGTCGCCGGCCCGCAGCACGAGCGATGTGCCCCGTGCGCGAAGATCGGCGTCCAGGGCCGCCAACGAGCGGTGGCGCCAGGCATCGGACGCCGCGCCCGGCGTCCAGTCGCCCTCCTCATGGGGGGCATGGATGTAAACCGGCACTACATCGTGGCCGGCGTCGAGCGCGGCCTGCAATGCGGGGTTGTCCTGCAATCGCAGGTCTCGACGGAACCACACCACCGCTACCGACACGCGCATCGCCTCACTTCTGGACAGCCGCCATGATAGCCAGCCGCGGTGAAGGCAGCGCGTGTCCACCGCCATGCCAGGCTGTGCGCCCCTTCGCCCACGTTGCCCCGTCATGGAAGATCTGCAGGCGGTCGCCGCGGTACTCGGCAGCGTGAGCGAGGCCGAGCTGCTGCTGGAGACGCTGCAGGGCTGAGGCCTGCAGCGTGGCGTCGGGTGGCCCGGTCAGCGGATCCGCCGCTGCAGCACGAAATAGACCAGGTTGCCGACACCGGTCGCGCCCAGCAGCAGGCCGATCGCACCCGGGGTGACCTCGGTGATGCCCAGCAGGTCGATCAGGCCCAGGGCGAGCGCGAGCAGCAGCAGCACGCAGCCCCAGTGCAGCGACGCCAGCCGGCGTTTGTGCGCATCGCCGTCGAGCAGCGAGCGCACCAGCTCCTCTGAGCCGCGCGCGTCGATGATGCGACGACGGGTGGTGGCATCGACGATGGTCTTGATGGTGTACACGATGCACACGATGAGCAGCATCGGCAGGATGAGGTTGAAATCCATGAGGCGGCGACTCCGTTCTGGTTGGTGTGTGGAAGGAGATACGGCCGGCGGGCCGTCGGTTGCATCCGATCCATTGCAACCGATCGCCCTGCCGACGTATCTCTAGGTTCATGCCCACTCCCCTGACCACCGACGAGACGATCCTGCAGGCCGACCGCGCCCTGGTCGAGGCCGTGCTGGCCGGTCGGCGCGGTGCGTTCGAACAGCTGGTGACTGCCTACCAGGGCCTGTGCTGGCATATCGTCGAGCGCATGGTGCGTCACCCCGACGATACCCGTGAGCTGTGCCAGGAGGTGTTCCTGCGTGTGCACCGGTCGCTTCACCAGTACCGCGGGGACAGCGCGTTGAAGTCGTGGGTGGCGCAGGTCGCCTATTCGGTCGCCCGCCGCCATCTGGAGCGTCGCCGCATCCCCATTGCCGAGGTTCCCGACGGGGAGGATGGCGCGTGGCTGGTCGAGCAGGTGAGCGACGGCGTGGACGTGGAGGCGCTGGCCTCGCAGGAAGAGGCGCATGCGCTGCTGCACGCCGCGATCGACACGTTGCCGCCCCTGCAGCGCACCGTACTGACCCTTTATCATCTGGACGAGCTGTCCATCGGCGAGATCGCACACCTGACCGATCTGGCCGAAGGCACCATCAAAAGTCACCTGTTCCGCAGCCGCGCGCGCCTGCGCACCCTGCTTCACTCGCACCTGGGGGAACCCGCATGAGCACCGATCCGCGCACCCGCGCCGATGACGCGCACTGGCAGGCACAGGAACGCGGCCGGCTGGCGGCAATGGCGCCTCCCGCCGCACCGCTGGATGCGGACAGCCGCGACTACCTGCAGATCGCCCAGGCGCTGCGGACTCTGCCGCGCAGCGCACCACCTGCGGATTTCGCCGCCACGGTCGCCCGCCAGATCGCCCCACGCGCGCCCGTCGCGCTGGACCGCTGGTTGCTGCCGCCGCTGCTCGCCGCACTGGCCGTCACCATCACGGTGGCCGCCGCCGGGCATGCCCGGCCCTGGTGGCAGGCGCTCGAGAATGCCGTGACGCGCGACGGTGGCCACTGGCTGCTGGCCAGCGCGCTGTGCGCGCTGACCACCTGGGCCATTCGGCCCCTGCTGCGGTATGCCCTGCGGCAGGCCGGGTAGCGTGCGGCGGCGCGGCAGGCGCTAGAATCGCCGGGGTCCACCAGGAGAAAGGCCTTTGTCCACCGTCCGCATCCTCTGCATCGCGCCTGCGCGACGGGCGGATATCGACGGCTCCCGCGCCGGCTGACGCCGGCGGGCACCGGCCGGTGTACGTCCCTCTCGCGCGGCACCCTGCCCGTCGGGCATGCCTACATCCGAGAGACCCATGATCCTTCCCATTACCGCCGGTGCGCTGCGCGCACTGCACGATGACGCCTGTCAGCACCCGTTCGATCCGGACAGCGCCCTGGCGCCACTGGAGGTGCTGCATCTGCTGGCCGAGCTGGCCGCCTGCATCGAACCGGCCTTCGTGCCGGCCGCCTGGTTGATCCTCGATGACGGCCAGCCGGTTGGCCTGTGCTCGGCCACGCGTATCCCTGTCGATGGCGAACTGAACATCGGCTATGGCATTGCGCCGAATCGCCAGGGGCGCGGCATCACCACCCGGGCCATCGGCGACCTGGTGCGCTGGTGCGCACACGACGGCCGCCTGCGCAGACTCACCGCCGAAACCGCACCGGACAACATCGCCTCGCAGCGGGTGCTGGCGCGCAACGGCTTCCTGCAGGTCGGCCACGGCATGGATGCCGATGCCGGGCCCGTCCTGTGCTGGGCACTGGAGCTGCCGTAACCGTCGCGTCGCGGCTGCCGGGCCACCCGGCAGCCGCATCATCTGTCAGGGCGCGGGTGCGGTCACACACAGCGCGCCGTTGCGTGCTTCCAACCGACCGTGGTCGAGCAGTACCTGCACCTGCGCGGCGATCCGTTCGCGCAGCGGCTGGCTGAGGGCCTGGAAGCCCAGCCGGCGCGCCACCGGCACGGCCACTTCATCGGCGCCCGCGCCGTGCGCGCTCTCGATCACCTCCAACAGGGCCTGGCGGATCTCCTGGGGCGGCAGCATTTCCGGCCGGCGCAGCGAACGCGACGTGGCGGTCATGCGGTTGCGCACCACCACCGCACGGCCATCGCGCAGATAGCAGCCGTCCTCCACGGCAAGCGCGCCGTCGCGACCGGCATGCGCCAGTGCTGCCTGGACCGCCGCCTGGATGCGCGAGCCGGCGCGCTGCAGGTTCCACAGATCCCGCACGCGCGCGATGATTTCGTCTTCGTGAATCGGGCCTTCGATGTCCACGATGTGCTCGACGGTGGCGGCCATGCTGCTCAACGGCACATCGTGCGGGGCCAGCGCGGCGTGCGCCGGCGCGAAGTCCGCCTGCACGTAGGCGAGCGTGCCGACGTCGTCGGTGGCGGCGTGCAACGCCGTCTCCTCGATCCGGCGCTGCACGGCTGGCACCGGCACCGATGCTGCCGCCTCGATCGCGACAGCCGCGCTGGCAGCAGCATCACCTGCCTGCCGTTGGCGTGCGGCCGCCAGCGCGGCGAGCAGGCGCTCCAGCTCCGCCTCGGGTCGCTGGAACCAGTCGGTACTCCAGATCCTGTGGATGCTCCAACCGTGGTTTTCCAGAATTTCCTGGCGCAGGCGGTCGCGATCGCGGGCCGACGGTGCAGCATGGTAGGCCGCGCCGTCGCATTCGATGCCGAGCAGATAGCGGCCAGCCGCATCGGGGTCGACCACCGCCAGATCGATGAAGAACCCGGCAACGCCGACCTGGCTGTCCACCTGGAAGCCCTGCGCGGCCAGCGCCTCCTGCACAGCCGCCTCGAAGGGCGAGTCCACGCCGCGCCCGGTCGGCTGGGGCACGCCCAGGTCGCCCTTCTCGGCGTACTGCAGGAATGCTTTCAGCGCGACGACACCGAGGCGGGTGCGCTCATCCACGCGGATGTCGTCGGCGGTGATGCTGCTGAACACTTCGCAGCGCTGGCGTGCGCGGGTAATCAGCACGTTGAGGCGGCGATGGCCGCCATCGGCATTCAGCGGGCCAAAGCCCTGGTAGAGCTTGCCATCGCCCTTGGCGCGGCCGTAGCCGATCGAGATCAGGATGACATCGCGCTCGTCGCCCTGGATGTTCTCCAGGTTCTTGACGAAGAACGGCTCATGCGGATGGCGGGCGATGAACGCTTCCAGTTCGGGGTGCTGGCGACGCGCCAGTTCGAGCGCGTCGCTGATCGCCTGGCGCTGGCGGACCGACATCGCGCCCACGCCCAGCGTCAGCTGCGGGCTGTGGCGCGCGTGTTCGACCACGGCCTGGGCGATGGCAACCGCTTCGACATCGTTCTTGTAGGTGTTGCCCCGGTCGAAGCGCCCGTCCGGCAGGTAGCGCAGGCGCAGGCCGGACTGGCTGCGCTCGCGGTCCGGGCTGGGCACGATGAACAGCTTGCCCTCGTAGAAGGTCTTGTTGGACACCGCGATCAGCGATTCGTGGCGGCTGCGGTAGTGCCATTGCAGCATGCGCTGGGGCAGCCCCTTGGCCGCGCACAGCGACAGCACGCTTTCCAGGTCTCTGGCCTGTGCGCCCTCTTCGTCGACCGGGTCGTCTTCGGCGCCGCCCAACCGGGCGAAGAACGAGGTGGGCGGCAGCTGTTTGTCGTCGCCCACGACCACGATCTGGCGGCAGCGCGCGATGGCACCGAGCGCATCCACCGGCTCGACCTGGCTGGCTTCGTCGATCACCAGCAGATCGAAGTCGATGGCGCCGGGCTCCAGGAACTGCGCGACCGACAGCGGGCTCATCATGAACACCGGTTTGATCGTCTGGATCGGCGAGGCGCACAGGCGGAACAGGCGCCGCAGCGCCATGTGGTTGCGCTTGCGCGCAATCTCGCTGCGCAGCGTACCGAGGGCGCCGATGCCCTCCACGCCGCCACGCGGCAGCCCCGCGTGATGGGCCTGCGCGGCCTCGACCTGGGCCAGGCTCAGACGCATGCGGTCCCACTGCCGGAACTGGGCCACCAGCGTTTCGTGCTGGCGTCCATCGAACACGGCCAGTGCCGGATCGGTGGTGGTCGCCAGGGTCAGCATCGCCAGGTGGAACGCGCAGCGATACAGGGCCTCGGCCTGGTCCGGCGTATGCCCCTGCGCAACCGCCAGTGCCAACGGCGCCTGCAGTCCCAGTGCATCCGCCCGGCGTGCCGCTTCGGCGTAGGCCAGCCAGGCCAGCAATCCGTCCACGTCAACGGTCCAGGCCGCCGACTTGCGCTGCAGCAGGGTCAGCGTCGCCAGCGCCACGCGGGGCGCCGCCACTGCCTGCTCCGTATCGATCTGCAGCTGCGTGGCGAACGCGTCCCAGTGCGCGGGGACGCTCGACACTGCCGCCCGCGCCGGAGCGGTGGCCGAGACCAGCACCTGCCGATCATGAAGCACCGCCGCCAGCGCGCGCGCGTCCAGCCCACCCACCGGCGGTGAGTGCTGCACCCAGCCGAGAATGGACTCGGCCAGGGTCCAGTCCGTGGCGGTGCCCTGCCAGACCGAGCCGAACGCCGCCGTGGCGGTGGGCGCGATCGCGGTCAGTGCGGCCTGCGCGGTGCGCGCGGCGATCAGATCGTCCAGCAGGGCCAGGCGCGCGGCCGTGCCCTTGGGCAGCGGCCCTTTCATCACGCTGCGCAGCTGCGCGATGGCCTGGCGGTAGCTGCCGTTGAAGATCCGCAGCAGGCGGTCGCCGTGCGCGGCAATCGCCAACCGCTGCGGCACCCAGTCCGCCGACCACGCCATGTCGATGACCTGATCGACACGCGCGGCGCGCACCCGCGTGAGCACCTGCCCCTGCTGCAGCGCGTCGCGCAACGACTCCAGCCCCGCCGTCCACACGCCCGACGCGATGGTGCTGCGGTCGAAGGCCGGCGCCGCCGCCAGCATGTCGGCCACCTGGCAATGCTGCTCGAGTGTGTGCAGGTCCACCGCAGCCGGCACACCCAGCGCAGCGCCCAACCCGTCGGCAGCGTCCACCGCCGCCTGGATGGCCGCCGCCAGCGGCGCGCTGGCGGCCACCAGATCCTCCGCCTGGGTGCGCAGCACCGGGCCGTGCGTGACGCCCCGCCAGACATGCGCCTGCGGATCACCGACCCGTGGCAGCACTGCGCAGACCTCGCGCAGCACCGCGATGCGCTGGTCCAGATCGGCCCGCGACCACGCGCCGGCATCGTCGATCCGGTACGGCGGCCGGCCCGCACGCGGCAGGCCACGGATCAGCTCGCCCAGAATCCGGAAGGGGGTCATCCCGGCGTTTCCGACCGGGGCATGCATGCGCTGGGCATGGTCGTTGAGCTGGCCGCGCAACGCGTCCAGCCGTGCGACACCGCCTGCCACGTCCGCCGCTTCCGGCCGGCCGATCTGCAGGGTCCGGCCCAGTTCTTCCAGCACGCTGCGCTTGTTGGCCTTGTTGCTGTGCAGCTCCAGGCACAGCGGCCCCAGCCCGACGTTCTCGAGGCGGCGCTTGACCACCTCCAGCGCCGCCATCTTCTCCGAGACGAACAACACCTTGCGCCCGTCACCGACCGCGGTGGCGATCAGGTTGGCGATGGTCTGCGACTTGCCGGTGCCCGGCGGCCCCTGGATCACCAGGTCCTGGCCGCGGCGCACGGCTTCGATGGCCAGCGCCTGCGAGCTGTCGCAATCCATCACATGCTTGAGGTCTGCGGCGGGAATCAGCGCATCCAGGAACCCGGGACCTTCGGCCGGCAGGCCGCTGTCGCGGCTGTCAAAGCCCTCGCCGAGCAGGCCCTGGACCAGCCGGTTCTGGTCGATCTGGTTGCCTTCCGGCCACTTCTCCGGGTCCAGGTCGAGGAACATCAGCAGTTTGGAAAACGAGAAGAAACCGAGCTGGAGCGCGTTGTCCAGCACGCTCCAGCCGGGCTGGGCGGCGACGCAGGCGCGCACGGCGTCGAGATACGCCGCCAGGTCGAAGGCATCGGCCTCGGGGAACGGCGGCAGCACGATGCCGAAATCCACCCGCAGCTTCTCGCGCAGCGACAGATTCTCCTGCGGGTCTTCCTCGGCCCAGCGCAGCGCGAAGCGGTCGCGCGCACTCTTGCGCTCCAGCACCACCGGCAGCAGCACCAGCGGCGCATGCCGGACCTCGTCGGCGGGTGCGGATGGCTCACGGAACGCCAGTTGCCCCAGGGCCAGGTACAGCACGTTGACACCCTGCTCTTCGAGCATGGTGCGGTACTCGTAGTACATGTCCAGCAGCCGCTTCTGCAGGTGCTCGGACTTGAGCCGGGTCTGCAGACGCGAGTCGGTGTGGTGCGCGGCCAGCGTGGCGGGGTCGGCCGGCTCGTCACCGGGCTGCGGCAGTGTGGGCAGGTCCGCCTCCACGGCGGCCTCTGTTTCGGGCATGCCCTCCACGTCGGCATCACCGCTCACCGCCGCGAAGGTCATGGCCTTGCGGTCGAGCAGCGTCTGCAGCGTCGGCACAGCGCGCTCGTCATGAAACACCAGCGAACGGCTGGAGGGCTTTTTCGGCAGGTTCAGCAGCCGGTTGCGATAGGTAAGATCGAGCAGCACGCGGCGTTGCGCCTGCAGCGTTTCCCTGATGCTCATCGCCGATGGTCCTCTGGTGATCCGGCCGGGCAGCGCCACACCGGGGGGATCTGGGGCTGCACGGCGTACTGGTCCGGTGGTCCACGCGGGACCCTGACCGGGAATGATGCCATGTGCCGGACGCGGGCGCTTGACCTCAACTTACATTGAGGTTCTATGGTGACGCCTCCCTTCTGGAGCCGTACCGATGACCTACACCCTCCCCACCCTTCCCTACGCCTACGACGCGCTGGAACCGCACTTCGACGCGCGCACGACGGAGATCCACCACGCGCGCCACCACCAGACCTACATCAACAACCTCAACGCGGCACTCGCCGATGCCGGCATCGACCAGGCGCCGGTGGAAACACTGATCGCCGATCTGGAGGCGCTGCCGGACGCGCTGCGTACTGCCGTGCGCAACAATGGCGGCGGCCATGCCAACCACAGCCTGTTCTGGACCGTGCTCAGCCCCACGGGCGGCGGCGAACCGCAGGGTCCGGTGGCCGATGCGATCACCCGCGACCTGGGCGGCTACGCGGCCTTCAAGGACGCGTTCACCAAGGCCGCGCAGACCCGCTTCGGCAGTGGCTGGGCGTGGCTCACCCTGATGCCCGATGGCACGCTGCGGGTGGAAAGCAGTGCCAACCAGGACAACCCGCTGATGGGCGAGTCCGTCGGCCTGTCGGGCGGCACGCCGATCCTGGGGCTGGATGTCTGGGAACATGCGTACTACCTGAACTACCAGAACCGTCGCCCCGACTACATCGCCGCGTTCTTCGCACTGATCGACTGGGCCGACGTGACGCGTCGTTTCCACGCCGCGGGCGGGCGCTGATGGACGCAGGTCCAGCGCTGGATCACGGCCAGGCGCCTGCGGACGCGCCCGCGCTGGACCTGACCGGCGGCCCCACCCTGGCGGCTGCCGCACTGCGCCATGCCTTTGGCCAGTACCCCACCGGCGTGGCCGTCGTCACCACCCACACCGCAGACGGCGCACTGCGGGCGATGACCATCAACTCGTTCGCCTCGCTGTCGCTGGACCCGCCGCTGATCGTGTGGAGCCTGTGCGGACACTCGCTGGACCTGCCGCTGTACCGGGCGGATCAGCCGTTCGGGATCAGCATCCTCGCGGCCGGCCAGACCGCGGTCGCCCGCCACTTTGCCGATGGACGGCTTCGCCACACCGCCCTGCCGGAGACGATCACGCGGCATGCCAGCGGCATCGCGGTGGTCCGCGATGCGGTGGGGCATCTGCTGTGCACGGTGGAGCGGACGCTGCCGGCCGGCGATCACGTCATGATCGTGGGCCGGGTAACCCACGTGGATACGGCCCCCGGAGACACCCTCGCCTTCCACCGCGGGCGCTATGCCCGCCTCGCGGCACCCTGATGGACCTCCGGGCGCTGCAACAGATGCTGGACCGCGGCCGCGATGGCGCGCTGCTGCGCTTCAGCCTCGGCAAGGGCCTGCTCGATGCGGGTGATCCGGCCCTGGCCACGACGCACCTGGCGCAGTGCGTCGCCCAGAACCCGGACTACTCGGCCGGCTGGAAGCTGCTGGGCAAGGCCTGCCTGGCGGCCGGTGACACGGCGGCCGCCGCGCAGGCGTGGCAGCGCGGCATCACCGTAGCCGCGCGCAACGGCGACAAGCAGGCAGAGAAGGAGATGACCGTGTTCCTGCGACGCGCGTTGAAGGCCGGTGCACCGCGGACGTGAAGCTGCGCCCGCGTCAGCCGGACAGGCCCCTGTTGTACAGCACGATCATGCCGAACGCCGCAGCGAGGGTGCCCAGCCCGGTCAGCGACACCAGGTTGTCCTGGGTGTCGCCCCACGATGCGCGGGGCCAGCGACCGGCCGTACACACATACAGCGTTGCCCAGCCCAGCCCGTACAGCAGCAGCTCCCAGATCACCGTCACCAGGACCCAGCGGACCAGCCAGCCCAGGCCCTCCTTGATGACATCGTCCATGCGTGTCCCGCTCCCTCGCGTCCCGCCATGCGTCCAGTGCAGAGCGTAGCCGAGCGCCTTGCCGCACGACAACGCTCTGCAAGACGCCGGCTCAGTCGCCCTTGCGGCGCTGCTGCTGCAGATCGAAACGCTGCATCGACGCGCGGATCAGGGCCTTGGCCTCCGCCGCGGTGCCCCAGCCATTGAGCTGCACCGGGTTGCGCCCTGCGGGCAGATCTTTGTAGACGCGGAAGAACGCCTCGATGCGCTGGCGTTCGATCAGCGGCAGGTCGTCGAGGTCGCGGATGCCGGCGTAGGTCGGGTCGAGTTTGTCGGTGGGAACGCCGATCACCTTCTCGTCCTGCTCGCCGTTGTCCACCATCTTCAGATAGCCGATCGGGCGGAAGCGCACGATCACCCCCGGATGCAACGGCTCACGGGTCAGCACCAGCGCGTCGAGGGGGTCGTTGTCGCCGGCCAGGGTGCGCGGCATCGAGCCGTAATTGGCCGGGTACGCCACAGGCATCGACTGGAAGCGGTCCACGTGTACCAGCCCGTCCTCCTTGATTTCATACTTGGTGAAACTGCCGGCCGGGATCTCCACGGCCAGGTTGGCTTCCTCGGGCGCGTCCTTCGGCTGCGCGGCCAGGAACGGATGCAGCACCGCGTTGGTGGCGGTGCTGGCGCCGGCCAGCAGCAACAGGAACGTGGCGATCGCCATCCGGGCCGTCGTGCGGTGCATGTCCATCCTTCTCTCCAGCGATGGCCGGGCAGCCAACAGCCGCCCGGCATTCAGGTCATTCCCAGCAACGGTCCGCGCGGCCCTTCAAGGTCTGCGTGCGGGTGCAGTCGCGGGGTGCGATACGGCCGTCGGTCAGTTCAACCTTCTGTTTGACGCCATCGGCGCGTCGCGTCAACTCGAACCCGTCGTACAGCCGCCCGGTCGCCGTGCGCGCCTCGTAGCGCAGGTGCTGCGGATCGATCTTCAGCACCTGGAACAACTGGGTGTCCTCGCCCACCGGTGCCATCGTGGCGCGGGCCTGTGCCGACAACCGGTACTGCTTGGGGCCTGCCACGGTGACCACGAACTGCGGCGTGGCCGCGTCGCCTTCGCCGCGACGCCCGTAGGTGTGGTCGTGGCCCTGCAGCACCAGATCGACGTGGTGGCGGCGCACCACCGGCAG
The DNA here is from genome assembly GCF_049310345.1 of Stenotrophomonas sp. GZD-301. NCBI lineage: Bacteria > Pseudomonadati > Pseudomonadota > Gammaproteobacteria > Lysobacterales > Lysobacteraceae > Stenotrophomonas > Stenotrophomonas sp. GZD-301. The sequence continues at coordinate 53,769 of NZ_JBMOWY010000055.1, forward strand.
CAGCACATCGCGCAGCGCGGCGTTCTCGCGCCCTTCGCGCGGCGAGTAGAACGGCTGGTGCAGCAGCACGATGCTCCACGGGTGCGGGTTGTCGGCCAGCACCTTGTCCAGCCACGCCGCCTGCGCGTCGGCGCTGCCCAGGTCCAGGGCCGAGGTGCCGTCGAGCACCGCGATGCGCACGCCCTGGTAGTCGAACCAGTACGTGCTGGTATCGGCAGCGGCCACGCCATTGCGCGGCAGCGCGAACGTGACCGGCCAATGCCGCCCGAGCACGCGGCGCTCCTGCGGCGTGTCCTCGAACTCCTCGAAATACTCGTGGTTGCCGATCGCCGGCGCCACTGCGGTTTCCTGCGGCAGCCAGCCCGCAGCGGCGAACCACTCGCCCCATTCGCTGTCGTCCTGGCCGTCGCCACCGCTGACCAGGTCACCGGCGAACAGGCTCAGGCGCGCGTCCGGGGCGGCTTTCAGGCCGGCGCGCAGCACCCGCGAAACGTGGCTGAGATTCTTGTTCTGGGTGTCGCCGAAGTACAGCAGCGTCAGCGGTTGCTGTGCGGTGCCGGCGGTGCGCAGCTGGTTCCAGGCGCTCCACGTCCCCTGCCCCTGCACCCGCCACAGGTACAGCGTGTCCGGTGCCAGACCGGTCACGTCGGCGCGGTGGTAGTGGGCGGCGCCGTTCTCGGTATCCAGCGCGCGGGTGGTGGCCACCACACGGGTGGGCGTGCCCACGTCCGGCGAATCGCCGGCCAGCACCCACTCCAGCACCGGCGCGTCGACCGTCGTATCGGTACGCCAGGACACGCCAACGCCGCGCGCGGCGTCCTGCGCGGGCGAGGCCACGATACGGTCCGGGAAGCCGGTAGCCGCGTAGTGGCGGTTGCCGGCCGGCACCTGGGTGTTCGGTTCGGCGGTGCTGTCGGCCTGCTTCGCGCTGAGCGGGCCGGTCAGCAGCAGGGTCAGTGCCAGCATTGCAGCGGTCAGGCTGGCACGGGTCATGGCGCGCACTCCAGGGGCAGCGACAACTGCCGGGCCACGCTGGCCCAGTCGAAGGCCACCACGCCCTGGTCGTCATGCACGGCATACAGCACGCCGTTGGGGAAGCGCGACGACGCGCGCTGGTCCAGCCAGATCCCGTCGGTGTTGGCCACGGTGTTGCCCTGGAAGGCGCCCACATGTTTGAACGTGTGGCGGTCGAACAGGTGGAACACGCTGCGCTGCTTGCCCTGTTCGGTGGTGATCCACCAGCCATCCTTGCCGCAGGTGCGCAGCATCACGCCCTCGGCCTGCGCCTGGAACGCGTCGCGGCCGATGGTGGTGCCAGTGAACTTGCCCGCCAGCGTGTACACCTTGATCTCGCTGGCATAGGTTTCATCCTCCTCGGCGATCAGCAGGCGATCATTCGCCGGGTCGCCCCAGATCGACTCGACCACGCGCAGCGCGCCGGCCTCGCTGGTGTCGCCGATGCTCGACACGAGGGTGCCCTGCACCGTGTCGCCCTGCACCGTCATGGCATAGCGGCGCACGCGCTTGTCCAGTTCGGCCAGCGGCGGCAGCACGTCGTTGCCCTGGGCATCCTCACCGGCGTCGTAGGAATCGGTGACATACACGTCGTAGCCACCGTCATGCCTGTTCACCCACAGGCCGTACGGCTTGCGCAGATCGTCGGCGGCGAACACGCCCAGCGGCGTGAAGTCCGGCAGTTTCAGCACCTGCACGCGATGGTTGTCGCGCTCCACGATCAGCACCAGGTCGTCGACCACTGCGATGCCATTGGGCCGCATGAACTGACCCGGGGCGGTACCGGTGCTGCCGACATCGCGCAGATGCGCGCCGGTCTGGCCGTCGTAGACCACCAGCTTGTCGGTGGCCTTGGCAGTGGCGATCAGCCAGCGCTGGCCGTCCGGGGTGGTCCAGCTGGCCGGCGAATCGATGTTGTCGGCCGGGGTCATGGGGGTGACGAAGGCTTCGGCAACCGTGGCGACGTTGCGTGCGGCATCGGCGACTGCCGCCGGCGCGGCGGGTGCGGGCTGCTGGCCGCAGGCGGTCAGCAATGCCAGGCCGAGCAGGCCAAGCGTGTGGGACGTACGCATCACAGGGCCACCTTCAGGCCGAGCGCGTAGGTGCGCCCGTATTCTTCATTCTGCAGCGTCCGCGAGCGCACGCCCTGGTAGAGCTCCAGCGGCTTGTCCAGCAGGTTCTGTGCTTCCAGGTACACGCTCACGTTCGCGGTGATCTTGTAGTCCAGGCTGAAGTCGAGCTGGGTGTTGGGCGCCACATAGATGTCGTAGGCGCGGCTGTCGCCCAAGGTGTCCAGGTACTCGCTGCGGTACACCGCCGCCAGGCGGGTGCTGAAGCCTGATTTTTCGTAGCCGATATGCGCGCTGTAGACGTGTTTCGAGGCGCGCGGCAGCATGAAGTCGTCGCGCTCGCGCCCTTCCAGGCCCGGGTCGAAGTCGGTGTCCAGCCAGGTGCCGCTGGCCCCCACCAGCAGGCCGTCCCAGCCGGCGGGCAGGAAGGCGAGTTGCTGCTGCCAGTTGAACTCGGCACCGCGGACGGTGGCCTTCTCGCCGTTGATCACCCGGGTCACTTCATATCCCGGGTAGGCCGGGTCGCTGTTGCTGAGCGTGTTGACGATGTAGCCATCGATCGACTTGTGGAACAGGCCCAGCGACACGATGCCGGTGCTGCCGATGTACTTCTCCACCGACAGGTCCAGGTTCTTCGATTCGTACGGGTCCAGCTGCGGGTTGCCCAGGCGCACTTCCTCATCGCCCCGGTTCAGGCCCACGCGCGGGGCGATGTCGCCGAACGACGGACGCGACACGGTCTTGTTGGCGGCCGCGCGCAGCACCCAGTCGCTGCCGGCGTCGTAGCGCAGGTGCAGGCCGGGCAGCACGTTGGTGTAGCTGCGGCTGATGCTCAACGGGGTAACGGTGTAGCTGCGGCCGTTGCTGGCCACATCCACGCTGTTGCCGGTGGCGGTGAACCGGGTGTTCTCCACGCGCACGCCGCCGATGATGCGCAGCGCGCCGATGTCCCAGGTGCCCATCGCATAGCTGGCGAAGATGTCTTCGCTGGCGGTGTAGTCCTCTTCCAGCGAGGCCATCGCGTTGCCGCCTGCGTCCTGCGGACGTGCGCTGTACTGGCCGCCGAACTGCGCCCAGTAGCGGCGCATCGCATCCGAGCTCATGCCCTGGCCGAGGTCGCCGCCACGGTGATCGGGGGTGCCGGCAGTCCAGTCCGACAGCGCGATCTTCGGGCCGACGCGCAGCTCGCGCTCGTCCACATTCACGTCACGGTCGCGCCAGCGGCCAAGCAGACCGAACTTGTAGCTGGACCCATCGCCGTCGAAGCGCACATTGATCTGCGCGCTGCGCTCCTGGTCGTTGACCTGCTTGGGCGACAGCACTACGCGGTCGAAGTCGTAGTGGGCGTTGTCGATCCAGCCCGCGTCGCTGAGCGTGTAGCGCGGAATGCCACTGTTCTGGTCCACGGTAGCGGCCAGGTCGTCGCCGTTGTACTTGAAGCGCGCTTCCATCTCGTCGTTGACGCGCTCTTCGGTGCGCGTGTAGCCAACCTTGTAGTCCACCACCGCGCCGGTCAGCCGGTTCTCGCCGCCGAGGCTGGCGGCGAAGGTGTTTTCCTTCTTGGTGCGATAGCGCATGCGCTTCTGGATCGCATCGCCCGGGAGTTCGTCGATGTCGTACTGGTTGTTGCCGCGCGCGGTCACCTCGCCGTCACCGAAATTGAAGATCGTGCGCTGGCGGGTTTCCGCGTCGTCGAACTGGCTGTACAGCGTGCGCAGGTAATAGCGGTTGTCGTCGTCGGGGCGCCAGTCGAGGTTGAGGTTGGCGCCGATGCGCTTGCGCTCGATCTCGTACTTGCGCTGCTGCAGGCTGTTGGCAAACAGATCATCGTCTGCGCCGCCGTCGAACGTGCCGTACTCGACTTCGGTGTTGTCCGACTCGAACTTGCGGTTCTGGTAGTTCACACCCAGCGCCACGCCCAGGGTGTCGCCGAACACTTCGCTGTAGTTGATGGCCGCCTTGGGGCTGGTGTTGCCGGACAGCTGCTGGTGGCTGGCTTCGATCTTGCCGCGCAGGCTGCGCCCCTCACGGTCGAAGGCCGACGCGGATTCAACCAGGATCGCGCCGCCGATGGCATCGCCGGGCATGTCCGGGGTGGGCGACTTGACCACGCGCAGGCGCTCGGTGGAGTCGGAGGGAATCACGTCCAGCGGCGCGGCGCGGCTGGAATCTTCCGGGGTGCCGATGGCGATGCCATCGACGCTGACGCTGTTGAGGGCGGCATCCAGGCCACGGATGACCACGAAACGCCCTTCACCCTGGTCGCGGGTGACGCTCACGCCCGGCAGGCGCTGCAGCGACTCGGCCACGTTCTTGTCCGGGTACACGCCCATCGCGTCAGAGGAGACGGCATCTTCGATGGCGTCGCTGCTGCGCTTGAGGTCGACTGCGCGGGTCTGCGACTCCAGCTGAGGCCGGACCTCGACCCGGTCCAGATCGATCGCTTCGGCGCCGACGGCCGCGGTGGCGACCGCCGTTTCGGCGGCGAAAGCGGACGGACTGGCCATGACCAGCAACGACAGGCTGATGGCCAGCCCCAACGGCGATTTCTTCTGCACAGCTATCCCCAACGGTGTAAAGATTGGGTCAGCACGGTATGTCCGGCAGGTTGCATGGGCATGACACCGGGGGAAGGCGGGCGTCTGGGCGTCGGCCTTGGACGTTGGGCTTTGGGTGGGGTTGCGGCACACTAGGCGCCTCCCCTCTTTCCTGCCCCTTCCCATGAAAATCGTCGAAGTGCGCCATCCGCTGGTGCAGCACAAAATCGGCCTGATGCGCGATGCGTCCCTGAGCACCAAGGACTTCCGCGAGCTGGCCAACGAGCTCGGCGGCCTGCTCGCCTACGAGGCCACCGCCGATCTGGACACCGAACCCCACACGATGGCCGGCTGGGCCGGCCCGGTGACCGTGCAGCGCATCGCCGGCGCCAAGATCACCGTGGTGCCGATCCTGCGTGCCGGGCTGGGCATGCTCAGCGGCGTGCTGTCGTTGATCCCGGCGGCGCGGGTCAGCGTGGTCGGCCTGCAGCGCGACGAGGAAACCCTGCAGCCGGTGCCCTACTTCGAACGCCTGACCGGCCGCCTGGAAGAGCGCGACGCGCTGATCCTGGACCCGATGCTGGCCACCGGCGGCACCCTGATCGCCACCATCGACATGCTCAAGCGTGCCGGCGCCCGCCGCATCAAGGGCATCTTCCTGGTCGCCGCGCCGGAAGGCATCGCCGCCGTGCAGGCGGTGCATCCGGACGTGGAGATCTTCACCGCCGCCATCGATGCCCAGCTCAACGACAAGGGCTACATCCTGCCGGGCCTGGGCGATGCGGGCGACCGCATCTTCGGTACCCGCGTCGCCGGCTGATCCGACGCACCGCGCCGGCCGTGGTTCCCACGTGCCGGCACTTCACACCGCCTATGCCGCTCGAGGCGGAAGCTGCGCGCACCTCAACCCGTGCGTGGAGCCTGCGATGAAGACCCTGCCCCTGCTCGCCTGCCTGCTGCTGATCGGCAGCCCCGTGATCGCCACCGCCGCCACGCCGCAGCAGCAACGCATGGCCGACTGTTCAGCCAAGAACAAGGGCAAGACCGGCGAGGACTACAAAAGCGCGCAGAAGGCCTGCCTGAGCGGCCCCAGCGCCCCGGCCACCACGCCGCAGGAACGCATGAAAACCTGCAACGCCGACGCCGCCGCCAGGAAGCTGGCGGGCGACGCGCGCAAAACCTACATGAGCAGTTGCCTGAAGGCGCATTGATCGCGAGGCACCGGTAGAGCCGACCGTTGGTCGGCTGCGCTCCGCGCCGACCAACACCCGCGCAGACCGGTAGAGCCGACCGTTGGTCGGCTGCTCTCCGCGCCGACCATCAACACCCCGCGCTGCGCGCGATAGCCGACCAACGGTCGGCTCTACCAGACCGGCGCAGACCGGTAGAGCCGACCGTTGTTCGGCTCAGGCCAACGCGCGTGCCTTCAGCTCGCCCTGCTCATGCGCGGTGCCGAAACGGCCTTTGTCGTCACGCGTGACCTGGGCCAGCGCGCACTGCGGGTCGTGGGTGAAGAACAGGTGCACGTTGCGCGCCAGTTTGTCCTCCAGGAAGCTGCGCTTCTCGTCGATCAGCAGCTCGGCATTGCGGTCGTAGCCCATCGTGATCGGCACATGCACCCAGGACCGGCCGGGAATCAGGTCCGCGCAGAACACCACGCCGCCCCTCGCCTGCCCGTCCACCTGTTCGGGCCCCACGATCTCGGCCAGCATCAGCCCGGGCGTGTGGCCATCGCTGAACGTGAAGCGCACGCTCTCGCCAAGCGCCTGCGAGTACGGGCCATCCACGATCTCCAGGCGGCCGCTGGCCTGCAGCAGCCCCGGCAGCTCCGGAATGAAACTGGCGCGATCGCGCGGGTGCGGGTGCAGTGCCCGCTCCCAATGCGCGGCCCCCACCAGGAACGTGGCGTTGGGGAACAGCAGTTCCGGCGCACGCCCTTCGCTCCACGGCGCCAGCAACCCGCCGGCATGGTCGAAGTGCAGGTGGCTGAGCACAACCACGTCCACGTCTTCATGTTCGAAGCCGGCTTCGCGCAGCGATTCGATCAGGACGTGGCTGGATTCCTGCACGCCGTAGCGGTCGCGCAGCCGGGGTTCGAAGAACGCGCCGATGCCGGTTTCGAACAGCACCGTCTTGCCCGCCAGCGGACTGGCCAGTAGCGCGCGGCAGGCCAGCTCGATGCGGTTGAGCTTGTCCGGTGCCGCCCATTTTTCCCATACGGCGCGCGGCGCGTTGCCGAACATCGCGCCGCCGTCGAGCTTCTGTGAATTGCCGCGAATGGACCAGAGTTTCATGCGGAAAGTATCGTGTCGTCGCCGTTAAATATTCGCTAGTCAACCCGATCCGGCACAAACGAAAAACCCCGTCCACAGGACGGGGCTTTTCATCGGTGGTGTGGATCAGCGTGCCGGTGAAACGGCGGCGCTGCCGACCGGGTTGCGCGGATCGCTGCCGCCGCTGAGCACATTGCTGCGACGGTTCCATTCCACCGTCTGCAGGTTGCCCCACACGTGGCTGGAACCGCGGCCGCCGGCGGCGCTGTCGCCGGGCAGGTCCACCTTGTGGCCCATCGCCTGGAGCTGGCGAAGCGTGGCGTCATCGAAGGCACCGCTCTCGGCCTCGATCACGTCCGGCAGCCACTGGTGGTGGTAACGCGGCAGCGCGGCGACCTGCTGCGCGTCCAGACCGGCGTCGTAGCCGAGAATGCCCAGCAGCACCATCGTGATGATGCGGCTGCCGCCCGGCGTGCCCAGCACCACCACCTTGTCCGCCGATTCCATGAAGGTCGGGGTCATCGAGCTGAGCATGCGCTTGCCCGGCTTGGGCGCATTGGCCGCATACCCCATCACGCCGAAGGCGTTGGGCGTGCCCGGCTTCAGCGCGAAGTCGTCCATTTCGTTGTTCAGCAGCACGCCGGTGCCCGAGGGAATCAGGCCAGAGCCGTACAGCAGGTTCACCGTCTGGGTCGCACCGACCCGGTTGCCGTCGCGGTCGATGATCGAGAAGTGCGTGGTCTCGTCGTCTTCCAGCGGGGTCGGATTGCCAGACAGAAGATCGCTAGGGGTCGCCTTCTCCGGGTGGATGGTGGCGCGCAGGCCCTGGGCGTAATCCTTGCTGGTCAGCACCTTCTGCGGGATCTGCACGAAGTCCGGATCGCCCAGGAAGAACGTGCGGTCGCGGTAGGCGCGGCGCATGGCCTCGACCACCAGGTGGGTGCGATGGGCCTCGTCCAGCGTCTTCAGGTCCCAGCCTTCCAGGATCTGCAGCATCGATGCCAGCGCGATGCCGCCGGACGACGGCGGCGCGGCGGTGGTGACGGTCCAGTCGCGGTACTTGAACACGATCGGCTCGCGCTGCTTGACCCGGTAGCCGGCCAGTTCCTCGGCCGTCCAGCGGCCACCGGCCTGCTTCACACCGGCCAGCAGCAGCGCGCCGGTCTGCCCGCGGTAGAAACCGTCAAAGCCCTTGTCGGCCAACCGCTCCAGCGTGGCGGCCAGTTCCGGCTGACGGAACACATCGCCTTCGGCGATCGGCCTGCCGTTGCGCAGGTACACCTCGCGCGTGCCGGGGTAGCGCTCCATCACCGCACGGCGCGAGGCGTAGCCCTTGGCCATGCGCGCGTACACCGGGAATCCGTCGCGGGCGATGCGGATCGCCGGCTCCAGCGAGGCGCGCAGCGGCAGCTTGCCGTGCTTGGTTGACAGCTCCACCAGCGCCGCCGGCAGGCCGGGAATGCCGGCCGACCACGGGCCGTTGACCGAGCGGTCGCGGTCCAGCTCACCCTTCCCGTCCAGGAACGCCTCGGGCGTGGCCGCCTGCGGCGCGGTCTCGCGCGCGTCCAGCATCACGTCCTTGCCAGTGGCCGCGTCATGCAGCAGGAAGAAGCCGCCACCGCCGAGACCGGAGCTGATCGGCTCGACCACCGACAGCACCGAGGACACCGCCACGGCAGCGTCGAACGCATTGCCGCCCTTGGCCAGGATCTCCATGCCGGCCTCGGTGGCCAGATGGTGGCCGCTGGCAATCGCCGCGCCCTCCGGGTGCTTGGCCAACGACGCCGGGGTGGATTCGGCGGACCAGGCCACTGGTGCCCACAGCAGCACCAGCAGCAACCAACGACGCGACAGCCTGTTCATTCGGACGGGGACTCCGTGACATACAGTTCGGGATGATCGCGCTGCAGCCCAAACAGCTTGGCCAACAGCGCTTCCTGGGTTTCCGGGATGTCCGGATCGGGATCGATGCACTCCACCGGGCAGACGACCACGCACTGGGGTTCGTCGAAATGTCCCACGCACTCGGTGCAGCGGGCCGGGTCGATCACGTAGATGGTTTCACCCATCGAGATGGCCTGATTGGGGCAGGCCGGCTCACATACGTCGCAGTTGACGCAGAGCTCATTGATTTTCAGCGACATGGCGTTACTCCACGCCCGCGCCGGCGGAAGAAAACCGGCCAGCGCAGGGCGCCGGCCGATGATCGGCGGCGCCCCGGAGGACGCCGCCCGGGCCGCGCGCGGGGCGCGGCCGCCACTGCACGGGTTACTTGGCTTCGACGAAGATGTACTCGGCGCCGGTCGGCTGCACGATGGACTGCACGCGGGCGTTGTCGGCGGCCTGGCCGATGAACACGACGCGCACGCCCTTCATGGAGTCCGGCGACACGTCCTTGAACACGGTCTGGATCATGTCGGCCATCTTGCCCGAGGCAGACGAACCGAAGGCCAGCATGTTGCCCGGCTGCACGCCACGGGCGACGGCCTGGGTGGCGCTTTCAACCTGGCGCTCGTACTTGTCCTGGAACTGCGGGTCCGATTCCGGCCCGAGGTAGTACAGGAACGGGCTGTTGGTGATGTTGCCCATGTTCTGCACGGCCACGGCCTGCAGGTACTTCTTCCAGCCGGCATCGTCGTCCTTGCCCGGGGCGACCAGCGCCTGCTGGGCTTCGGCGACCGGTGCGGCCTCTTCCTTCTTGCAGGCGGTGAAGGCCAGCGCGAACGACGCGATCAACATGGCACGCATGGTGTTGTTCATGGAATTCCTCCCTTGGTGGTTCTTGGTATGTATGGTCTGGCGGTTATTGCGTCGGGCCCGACTTCGCTTCCCGGACCCTGCGCAGCGCTTCCAGCACCGACGCGGGAACGAAGCCGGACACGTCGCCGCCCAGACGGGCGATCTCGCGGACCAGCGAAGACGAAATGAAGCTGTGCTGCTCGGCCGGGGTCAGGAACAACGTCTCGACTTCCGGGATCAGATGGCGGTTCATGCTCGCCATCTGGAATTCGTATTCGAAATCGGACACCGCACGCAGGCCGCGCAGCAGTACGCCGCCCTGCATGGAACGCACGAAATGCGCCAGCAGCGTATCGAAACCGCGCACTTCAACGTTGCGGTGGTGGGCCAGCGCCTCACGCGCCAGCGACACCCGCAGCTCCAGCGGCAGCGTCGGCCCCTTGGACGGGCTCTGCGCCACACCCACCACCACCTTTTCGAACAGCGGCGCGGCCCGGTTCACCAGGTCGATGTGACCGTTGGTGATCGGATCGAAGGTGCCCGGGTACACGGCAATGCGGCGGTTGGCCACGGTCATACGGCAGCTACACGTTGTGATCTGGTGAAAGTGTAGCAGCGGCGCGGCGGTACAGGGCAAAACGGACCTCCCGGGTGCCCCCCTCGCGGTGCAGCAGCCACGGCGCCGGCAACCGCGGCGCCTGACCGGCCGGCGACTCCACGTACAGCCAGGCATCGGCCGCCAGATGCGCCGGCAGTCCGGCGATCACCGCGTCCCACAGCCCGGCAGCGAACGGCGGGTCGACGAAGGCGATATCCGCCAGCGCCCCGGCCGGCTGCCGCAGCCATTGCAGCGCGTCGGCCTGGACCACCTCCACCAGCCCCTGCGCGCCCAGCCGGGTCACCGACTCGCGCAGCTGCCGGGACAACCCGCCATCCTTCTCCACCAGCGTGGCATGGGCGGCCCCACGCGACACCGCCTCCAGCCCCAGCGCGCCGCTGCCGGCGAACAAGTCCAGCACCCGCGCCCCGCCCAGCCGCGGGGTCAGCCAGTTGAACAGCGTCTCGCGGACCCGGTCACTGCTCGGGCGCAGCCCCGGCGACAGCGGCACCGGCAGCTTCGTCCCGCGCCACTTGCCGCCGATGATGCGCACCTGACCCATCGCCGGTGCTGCGGGCTGACGCGGCGTCATGCGCGGGTCCAGGACAGAGCGATGGTGTCGAACGCAATCAGGGCAATGCAGGTCATGGGCAACAACGGCAGCAATACAGGCCATCATTCTAGGACGTGACCCTCTCCGCCGCACACGCGGCTCACCGGACAGGGCCTTGCGGCGGCCGGCAGCTTCCCCGGCGTTGAGCGTTGTCCGACGAGCATCTCTTGAATTCGGGACAATCCGCCCCTACCCCTTGAGCCAGCCGCCGCGCCGGGCGCGGCATCGTCCAAGGAGCATCGCCACTCATGACCGTGCAGACCCAAAAAGAAACCCTGGGCTTCCAGACTGAAGTCAAGCAGCTGCTGCAGCTGATGATCCACTCGCTGTATTCCAACAAGGAAATCTTCCTTCGCGAGCTGATCTCCAATGCCGCCGACGCCTCGGACAAGCTGCGCTTCGAAGCGCTGACCCAGCCGGCGCTGCTTGAGTCGGCCGGGCAGAGCGCGGCCCAACCGGGGAGCAGCGACCTGCGCATCCGCGTCAGCTTCGATGCCGATGCCCACACCCTGACCATCGACGACAACGGCATCGGCATGAGCCGTGACGAGGCCATTGCCCACCTTGGCACCATCGCCAAGTCCGGCACCGGCGACTTCCTGCGCCAGCTCTCCGGCGACCAGAAGAAGGACTCCCAGCTGATCGGCCAGTTCGGCGTCGGCTTCTACAGCGCCTTCATCGTCGCCGACCAGGTCGACGTCTACTCGCGCCGCGCCGGCCTGCCCGCCAGCGAAGGCGTGCACTGGTCCTCGCGCGGTGAGGGCGAATTCGACGTCGAGAGCATCGACAAGCCCGAGCGCGGCACCCGCATCGTGCTGCACCTCAAGGACGACCAGCTCGACTTCGCCGACGGCTGGCGCCTGCGCGGCATCATCAAGAAGTACTCCGACCACATCGGCCTGCCGATCCAGATGGTCAAGGAGCACCACGGCGACGATGCACCGGCCGAGCCCGAGTGGGAAACCATCAACCGCGCCAGCGCGCTGTGGACCCGCCCGCGCAACGAAATCACCGACGCCGAGTACCAGGAGTTCTACAAGCACGCCGCGCATGACCACCAGGACCCGCTGGCGTGGAGCCACAACAAGGTCGAAGGCAAGCTCGAGTACACCTCGCTGCTGTACGTGCCCGGCCACGCCCCGTTCGACCTCTATCACCGCGACGCCCCCAAGGGCCTGAAGCTGTACGTGCAGCGCGTGTTCGTGATGGACCAGGCCGAGCAGTTCCTGCCGCTCTACCTGCGCTTCATCAAGGGCGTGGTGGATTCCAACGACCTGTCGCTGAACGTTTCGCGCGAGATCCTGCAGTCCGGCCCGGTCATCGACTCGATGAAGGCCGCGCTCACCAAGCGCTCGCTGGACATGCTCGACAAGCTGGCCAACGACAAGCCCGAGGTGTATGCCGGCTTCTGGAAGCAGTTCGGCCAGGTGCTCAAGGAAGGCCCCGCCGAGGACTACGGCAACCGCGAAAAGGTGGCCGGCCTGCTGCGCTTCGCCTCCACCCATGACGCCAGCGGCGAGCAGAGCGTGTCGCTGGCCGACTACATCGGCCGCATGGTCGAGGGCCAGGACAAGATCTACTTCCTGACCGGCGACAGCCATACCCAGGTCAAGGACAGCCCGCACCTGGAAGTGTTCCGCAAGAAGGGCATCGAAGTGCTGCTGCTCACCGACCGCATCGACGAGTGGCTGATGGGCTACCTGACCGACTTCGACGGCAAGTCCTTCGTGGACGTGGCACGTGGCGACCTCGACCTGGGCGCGCTGGAATCGGCCGAAGACAAGCAGGCGCAGGAAGAGGCGGCCAAGGACAAGCAGGCACTGGTCGAGCGGATCAAGACCGCGCTCGGCGACGACGTGGCCGACGTGCGCGTCTCGCACCGCCTCACCGACTCCCCGGCGATCCTGGCCATCGGCGAACAGGACCTGGGCCTGCAGATGCGCCAGATCCTGGAAGCCAGCGGCCAGAAGGTGCCGGACAGCAAGCCGGTGTTCGAGTTCAACCCCGGCCACCCGCTGATCGGCAAGCTCGACCAGGAAGCCGACGCGGCACGCTTCGACGACCTCAGCCGCGTGCTGTTCGATCAGGCCGCCCTGGCGGCCGGCGACACGCTGAAGGACCCGGCCGCCTACGTGCGCCGGCTCAACAAGCTGCTGCTGGAACTGTCGGCGTAAGACGAGCCGTACCGGTAGTGCCGGCCGCTGGCCGGCTCGGGCGACACCCGCCCAGACGGATTGCCGGCCAGCGGCCTCTTCTCTCTCCCCTTTCCTCCCCCCCCCCCACCCCCCCCCCCCCTCCCCCCCCCCCCCCCCCCCCCCCCCCACTACCGTCAACGAGGCGTCCCGGGGTCAGGCGGTTGCGTCGAGCAGTACGCCTACCATGTCATCGGCCCGCCGGATCAGCGCGGCATTGGCGGTGAACGCCAGCACCTCGGTGCGGGCGGCCAGCAGGTCGGTCAACGGAGCCGCTGGGTCCTGGGCGGTGGCGCCGACGGTGGTCTGCACGCCGCCTGCAGGCGCAGCGCCACGCTGCACCTGCAGGCGCGTCGCGTCGGGCGTGGACAGATTGGCCACATTGTGCGCGGCCACCTGCACCCCTTGCTGGGCCGCACGCATGCCGCTACCCGCGATTGCCAGGATATTGCCCATCCGGATGCACCCCGGACCGCCCAGCGCGGCCCTCCACCGTCGATAGCGGCCGCCGGGCCGCCCACTTGAGTGCACTCGGGCGTGACAGGCCCGAGTGGTAGCATATCCCCCTGATTTCAGCGCCGAATCCAATGCTCAGTTTCTTCCGTCGCAAAAAGCCCCAGGACGTCCCGCAGGACGCGCCCAAGACCCAGCACTACTCGGCTGAAGAGCTGGCCGCCGCGTTCCCGCAGGCGGCCGACGCTGCCGCGCCCCCGGCCCAACCGGTCGAGCCGGTCGTCCCGGCTGCCGCCCCCACGGAACCGACCGCACCGGTCCCGCCGGCCGCTGACCGGCCCGCCCTCGCACCGGTCGCCACGCCCACCGCGCCTGCGCAACCGATCGCACCGTTCGCGCCGGTCGCCGCGCCCACCGCGCCCGCGGAACCGACCGCACCGGTTGTCGCGCTCACCCCGCCGGTCCTGGTCGCCACCGATATCGTCCAGGTCGCTGCCCAGCCGACGGAACAGGCCGCACCGGTGGTGCCGGCCGCCGCCGCGCCTGCCGACATCCTCGAACCCACCGACGACGCCGCTCCGGCCGCCCCCGGCAAGCTGGGCTGGCGCGACCGCCTGCGCAACAGCGTCATCGCCCGCAGCTTCGGCGGCCTGTTCTCGCGCAATCCCAAGCTCGACGACGATCTGCTCGACGAGCTGGAAACGGCACTGATCACCGCCGATGTCGGCGTTGGCGCCACCACCGCGCTGGTCGAAGGCCTGCGCAAGCGCATGAAGGCGCGTGAATTCGCCGACGCCAAGGCATTGCTGACCGCCCTGCGCAGCGAGCTGATCGCGATCCTGCAGCCGGTCGCCAGACCGCTGGTCATCGACCGCACCGCCAAGCCCTTCGTGGTGCTCACCGTCGGCGTCAACGGCGTTGGCAAGACCACCACCATCGGCAAGCTGGCCAAGCGCTTCAAGGACGACGGCCACAGCCTGATGCTGGCCGCCGGCGACACCTTCCGTGCCGCCGCCGTGGCCCAGCTGCAGGCCTGGGGCGAGCGCAATGGCGTGGCCGTGGTGGCGCAGGGCCAGAACGCCGATGCGGCGTCGGTCGCCTTCGATGCGCTGCAGGCCGGCAAGGCGCGCGGCACCGAGGTGCTGATTGCCGACACTGCCGGCCGCCTGCACACCCAGTCTGGCCTGATGAACGAGCTGGGCAAGATCCGCCGCGTGCTGGGCAAGATCGATCCGGCCGCGCCGCACGAGGTGCTGATGGTGATCGACGGCACCACCGGCCAGAACGCGCTCTCCCAGCTGCGCCAGTTCCACGCGGCGGTCAACGTCACCGGCCTGGTCGTGACCAAGCTGGATGGCACCGCCAAGGGCGGCGTGGTGTTCGCGCTGGCCCGCGAGTTCGGCATTCCGATCCGCTTCGCCGGCATCGGCGAGCGTCCGGAAGATCTGCGGGTGTTCGATCCGGAAGCCTTCGTCGACGCGCTGCTGCCCGAGGCTCTGGGCGGCTGATGCACGGTGTGGCCGGGCGCGGCGACGCCTTCGTCGGCCGCCTGCTGCCGTGGTTCGACGGCCACGGCCGGCATGACCTGCCGTGGCAGCACCCGCGCTCGCCGTACCGGGTGTGGCTGTCGGAGATCATGCTGCAGCAGACCCAGGTCAATACGGTCATTCCGTACTTCCTGACGTTCCTGCAGGTCTTCCCCACCCTGCCGGCGTTGGCCGCAGCCAGCAACGACGCCGTGATGGCACGGTGGGCCGGGCTCGGCTACTACGCCCGTGCACGCAACCTCCATGCCGCCGCGCAACGCTGTGTGGCGGACCACGATGGCGAGCTGCCGCGCGATCCCGATGCGCTGCACGCCCTGCCCGGCATCGGCCGCAGTACCGCCGCCGCGATCCTCAGCCAGGCCTGGAACGATCGCCATGCGATCCTCGACGGCAACGTCAAACGCGTGCTCACCCGCTATCACGGCATCGACGGCTTTCCCGGTCTGCCCGCCGTGGAGAAGGTGCTGTGGGCGCTGGCCGAGGCGCACGTACAGCACGTTCCCGACGGGCGCATGGCCGACTACACGCAGGCGCAGATGGACCTGGGCGCCACCGTGTGCACCCGCAGCCGCCCCGCCTGTGTGATCTGCCCGTTGCAGGACGATTGCGTAGCGCGCCGCGAAGGCCGCACCGACCAGTTGCCCACGCCCAAACCGAGCAAGGCGCTGCCCGAGCGCGAGGCCGTGGCCCTGCTGCTGCGCGACGGCCGCGGCCGTGTGCTGCTGCAGAAACGGCCGGACACCGGCATCTGGGCGCAGCTGTGGACGCTGCCCCAGGCCGAGCGCGGCAGCGATCTGCAGGACTGGTTCGATGCACATCTCGACGGGTCGCTGGAAGACGCCGAGGCGCTGCCGGTGCTGGAGCACACCTTCAGCCACTATCGTCTGCACCTGCAGGTCATGTCCTGTCGCGTCGCCGGTCTGCGTGCCGATGTTCCCGGCCTGCGCTGGGTCGCCACCGAAGAGCTGCCCACGCTCGGCCTGCCCGCGCCGATCCGCAAGCTGCTGGAGACCGGCGCACCGCCCGCCTCGCCCAAGCGCCGTACAATGCGACGCGCCCCCTCCTCACCCGTTTCCGAGTAAGCCATGCCCCGCACCGTTTTCTGCCAGTACGAACAACGCGACACCGACGGCCTGGACTTTGTGCCCTACCCCGGCGACCTCGGCCAGCGCATCTTCAACCATATCGGCAAGGGCGCATGGAGCGCATGGCTGGCGCACCAGACCATGCTGATCAACGAGAACCGGCTGTCGCCGCGCGATCCGAAGCATCGCGCGTTCCTGGAAGAAGAGCTGGTCAAGTACCTGTTCTCCGGCGGTGCCGAGAAGCCGGCCGGTTACGTCGCGCCCGAGGCGTGATCCTTCCGTGCCGGCCAGCGGCCGGCACCTACCGCCCTACTCCCGCTCCTGCAGCTTTGCCTGGCGCATTTCCTGCTCGGATGCGCGCAACGCCTTGATATCCAGTTTCTGGATGCTGCGGATGAAGCACGGCATGTTCAGCGGGCCGGACGTCGGATCGCGGACCAGCACCTTGTCGAAGCGCGACGACACCCGCCCGGTGCGGCTGGTCAGCGCGATCTCCAGTGCGTAGTCCAGGCCCTGGCACGGGCCGGTCAGCTCCAGCAGATAGGCCTCGCTCGGGCGCGTCCATACCGCCAGCGCACTGTCGCCCAGTTCGGTCCAGCCGTTGATGCCGCCATACAACGGCATGTCCTGCTGCGGGGGTGCCGCATGGGCGCGGTACAGCGACAGCTTCTGCTCGGACGTCAGGCGACCACTGGTCGCGCACGCGGACAGGGCCAGGCACAGGGCGACGGCAACATAGGCTTTCATGGAACCTCCGGCGGGTGGGCTGCAGGGATCATGCGCCGCCCGGGATGATGCCGGCGCATGCAGCCCGCCGGCAGTTCAGCGCCCGGACGGGCGTGCTCAGACCTGCTCGTGCGACAGCGCGTGCAGGCGGCCTTCGCGCAGTTCCAGCACGCGGTCCAGCTTGCGTGCCAGGCTGCGGTCGTGGGTCACCAGCACCAGGCTGGTGTGGTGGGCGCGGTTGAGCTCCAGCATCAGGTCGAACACGGTCGCGGCGGTCTTGTCGTCGAGGTTGCCGGTCGGCTCGTCGCCCAGCACGCAGGCCGGCCGGTTGACCAGCGCGCGGGCCACGGCAGCGCGCTGGCGCTCGCCACCGGACAGCTCGCTGGGCTTGTGCTCCAGGCGGTGGCCCAGGCCGACCGACTCCAGCAGCGAACGGGCGCGCGCCTGTGCATCGGCCACCTCGGCACCGCCCAGCAGCACCGGCATCATCACGTTTTCCAACGCGGTGAATTCGGGCAGCAGGTGATGGAACTGGTACACGAAGCCCAGCGTGCGGTTGCGCAGGTTGCCGCGCGCGGCATCGGAGAGCTGCGACATGCGCACGCCCGCCACCAGCACCTCACCCGCCGTGGGCAGGTCCAGTCCGCCGAGCAGGTGCAGCAGGGTGCTCTTGCCGGCACCGGAGGCGCCGATGATCGCCACCGTCTCACCGGTATTGACGCTCAGGTCCAGGCCGTCGAAGACCGGGGTCTGCATGCGCCCTTCCGAATAGGTCTTGCCCAGGCGCTCGGCGCGGAGCACCTCCTGGCCGCGGACGCTCACGTCGTGCCCGATCACATCATTCATAACGCAGGGCCTCCGCCGGCTGGGTGCGGGCAGCGCGCCACGCGGGATACAACGTCGCCAGGAAGCTCATGACCAGTGCGACCACAGTGATGATGATGATGTCCGGTGCCTGCATGTCGGTGGGCAGGCCGGTGATGTAGTAGACGTCCTCGGGCAGCAGCTTGACGTTGAACACCGTCTCGATCGCACCGAGGATGCGCTCGAGATTCAAGGTCAGGGTGATGCCGCCGATCACGCCCATCACGGTACCGAAGATGCCGATCAGCGAGCCCTGCACCATGAAGACCTGCATCACCCCGCCCGGGGTCAGGCCGAGCGTGCGCAGGATGGCGATGTCGGCCTGCTTGTCGGTGACCAGCATCACCTGCGAAGACACCAGGTTGAAGGCACCCATCGCGATGATCAGCGACAGCAGGATGCCCATGACCACTTTCTCCATGCGCAGCGAGTGGTACAGGTTGGCGTTCTGCTGGGTCCAGTCGCTGACGCGGTAGGCCCCGTGCAGCGCGTGCGCCAGATCCAGGCCGACATCCAGCGCCTTGTCCATGTCATGCAGCTTCAGGCGCACGCCGGTCGCGCCATCGATGCGCAGCACACGCTCCAGGTCGCTCATGTTGGCGTAGGCCACGCCGCGGTCGATCTCGTTGTAGCCGGCCTCGAAGATGCCGCTGACGGTGAAGCGCTTCAGCCGCGGCATCGCGCCCATCGGCGTGCCCTGCACTTCTGCCAGCGTCACCACCACGGTGTCGCCCACGTCCACGCCCAGCCAGATCGCCAGCTCACTGCCCAGCAGCATGTTGTAGCTGCCCGGGGTCAGGCTGTCGTAACTGCCGCGCTTGAGCTTCTGGTTGATGACCGAGACGGTCGGCTCCAGCGCCGGGTCGATGCCCTGCACGATCGCGCCCTGCACGCGCGGACCGCTCAGCATGGCCTGGATCTCGATGTACGGCGCGGCACCGGCCACGCGCGGGTCCTTTCTGGCCAGGTCCACCGTCCGCTGCCAGTCGGCCATCGGCGCGCCGTCGCTGGTGATGGTGGTATGTGCGGACATCTGCAGCAGGCGGTCGCGGATCTCCTTCTGGAAGCCGCTCATCACCGCCAGGGTGGTGATCAGTACGGTCACGCCCAGCGCGATGCCAAGGATGGAGGCCATCGAGATGAAGGAGATGAAGCCGTTGCGGCGTTTGGCGCGCAGGTAACGCAGGCCGATTGCGACAGGTATGGGTTTGAACATGCAGGTGTGCCGGACAATTCAGGCTATGGTGCCATTGCGCGGCGTGAACGGGAAATGCAGCGCCCGCTGACGGCCAGTCGCAGTTCACGTCGCTGCGCCGCCGACAGGGTATCGGGCCAGAACAGCAGCGCATGCCGGTGCCGGCCCTGTCGCCAGCGCAGCTGGACCAGCGGCCCGCGGAACCGTGCTGCGAAGGCCTCGACCGGCCTGCCGTCGACCATGACGGCCGCCTCGCCGGGTGGAATCAGCAGGTGCCGGGGGCACCGGCGGACCTGCCATGCGGCTTCGACCAGGGACGCCAGCACCACCGTCCCGGCCGCCCATTGCCAGCGCGGGGCCGGCAGGTTGCTCAACGACAGCGCCCAGGGCACCAGCACCGCGAGCAGGACCTGCGCGCGGAACTGCCAGCGCGAAGGCCGCCATTCAAGCCGGCAGGGCGCGGATCCTGGCGATGAGAGCGGCCGGCTCGGCATGGGGGCACTCCTCGTAGCCCATGAACCACCGCCACAGCCTATCGTCCTCGCATTCCAGCAGGAACAGGAAAACCTCGCGTTCGTCGGTCGGTGCGCCGGCCCATTCGCGGTCCAGGTAACGCTCGAACAGCTGGTCCAGCTCACGCATGCCACGGCGGCAGCGCCAGCGCAGCTTTTTCAGCAGGGTTGCTTCATCCATCAGTGTGGCTCCTTGAACGGCAAAGCCTTGAAACGGCAAAGCCGAGCATGGCTCGGCTTTGCCTTTTTCGTTTGGCCGGGCAGAGCCCGGCGCTACGGATCTGCGGGCAGAGCCCGCCACGCGTCAGGCGCGGCGCGCCATCATCAGCTTCTTGATCTCGGCAATCGCCAACGCCGGGTTCAGGCCCTTCGGGCAGGTCCGGGCGCAGTTCATGATGGTGTGGCAGCGGTACAGCTTGAACGGATCTTCCAGATCGTCCAGGCGCGCACCGGTGTCCTCATCGCGCGAGTCGACGATCCAGCGGTAGGCCTGCAGCAGGATCGCCGGGCCCAGGTAACGCTCGCCGTTCCACCAGTAGCTCGGGCAGCTGGTCGAGCAGCAGGCGCACAGGATGCACTCGTACAGGCCGTCGAGCTTCTTGCGGTCTTCCGGCGACTGCAGACGCTCGCGATCCGGCGGCGGCGGGGTCTGGGTGCGGATCCACGGCTTGATCGACGCGTACTGCGCGTAGAAGTGGGTCAGGTCCGGCACCAGATCCTTGACCACGCTCATGTGCGGCAGCGGGTAGATCGGCACTTCGGCCTTGCCGCAGTCGGCAATGGCGCGGGTGCAGGCCAGCGTGTTGGTGCCGTCGATGTTCATCGCGCACGAACCGCAGATGCCCTCGCGGCACGAACGACGGAAGGTCAGGGTCGGATCGATCTCGTTCTTGATCTTGATCAGCGCGTCCAGAACCATCGGGCCGCACGCGTCCAGATCGATCTCGTAGGTATCGGTACGCGGGTTGCTGTCGTCGTCGGGATTCCAGCGGTAGATCTTGAACGTACGGGTGTTCTTCGCGCCGCTCTTGGCGGGGAAGTGCTTGCCCTTTCCGATCTTGGAATTCTTGGGGAGGGAAAACTCGGCCATGGCTGTTCTCGTTGGCTCAGGCGGCTCGCGCTGCGATGCAGGCGCGGCTAGCACGGAAGATGAGGAAGTCGACACCGCCGGCCCGCAGCGCGCGCACCACCCCGCCCGTGCGGGCGGAGGAGGTGGCAGACACTGCGTGGCCGGAGGTCATGCCGAAGGTCTCTTAGTAGACGCGCGGCTTGGGCGGGACCACGTCCACGTCCTTGCTCAGCGTGTACATGTGGACCGGGCGGTAGTCGAACTCGCACTTGCCGTTCTCGTCGACGTTGACCAGCGTGTGCTTCTGCCAGTTGACGTCGTCGCGGTCCGGATAGTCTTCATGCGCGTGTGCGCCGCGGCTTTCCTTGCGCTGTTCGGCCGAGTTGATCGTCGCCACCGCGTTGAGCAGCAGGTTGTTCAGCTCGTAGGTTTCGATCAGGTCGGAGTTCCACACCAGCGAACGGTCGGAGACCTTGACGTCCTGGAAGGAGTCGAAGATCTCGGCCATCTTGCTGCAGCCTTCCTGCAGGGTCTTGCTGGTACGGAACACCGCCGCGTCGTTCTGCATGGTGCGCTGCATGCGATCGCGGATGACCGAGGTTGGGGTGTCGCCGTTGGCGTAACGCAGCTTGTCCAGCAGGCCCAGCGCCTTGTCGCAGGCGTCCGAGGCCAGGGTCTTGTGCGGCTGGCCCGGCTTGATGGTGTCGGCGCAGCGGTTGGCCACCGCACGCCCGAACACCACCAGATCCAGCAGCGAGTTGGAGCCCAGGCGGTTGGCGCCGTGCACCGACACGCAGGCCGCTTCGCCGATGGCGTACAGGCCCGGCACGACCGCATCGGGGTTGTTGCCGACCTTGCGCACGACTTCGCCGTGGTAGTTGGTCGGGATGCCACCCATGTTGTAGTGCACGGTCGGGATGACCGGAATCGGCTGCTTGTGCACGTCGACGCCAGCAAAGATGCGTGCGCTTTCGGCGATGCCCGGCAGCTTGTCGTCGATCACGCCCGGGCCGAGGTGGGTCAGGTCGAGCAGGATATGGTCCTTGTGCTCGCCGACGCCGCGGCCTTCGCGGATTTCGATGGTCATCGAACGCGACACCACGTCGCGCGAAGCCAGGTCCTTGTAGTGCGGTGCGTAGCGCTCCATGAAGCGCTCGCCGTTGCTGTTGCGCAGGATGCCGCCTTCGCCACGCACGCCTTCGGTGATCAGGCAGCCGGCGCCGTAGATGCCGGTCGGATGGAACTGCACGAACTCCATGTCCTGCATCGGCAGGCCGGCGCGCATGACCAGACCGCCGCCGTCGCCGGTGCAGGTGTGGGCCGAGGTGGCGCTGAAGTACGCACGGCCGTAGCCGCCGGTGGCCAGCACCACGCCGTGGGCGCGGAACAGGTGCAGCGAGCCGTCGGCCATGTCCAGCGCGAGCACGCCGCGGCAGACGCCTTCCTCATCGAAGATCAGGTCGAGCGCGAAGTACTCGATCATGAAGCGTGCGTTGTGCGCCAGCGACTGCTGGTACAGCGTGTGCAGCATGGCGTGGCCGGTACGGTCGGCGGCGGCGCAGGTGCGCTGCGCGGACGGGCCTTCGCCGTACTTGGTGGTCATGCCACCGAACGGGCGCTGGTAGATCTTGCCCTCTTCGGTACGGCTGAACGGCACACCGTAGTGTTCCAGCTCGATGATGGCCGGAATCGCTTCGCGGCACATGTACTCGATGGCGTCCTGGTCGCCCAGCCAGTCCGAGCCCTTGATGGTGTCGAAGAAGTGGTAGCGCCAGTCGTCCTCGCCCATGTTGCCCAGCGCGGCGGAAATACCGCCCTGTGCGGCCACGGTGTGCGAGCGGGTCGGGAAGACCTTGGTCAGGCAGACGGTCTGCAGGCCCTTGGCGGCAAGACCGAACGTGGCGCGCAGACCGGCACCGCCGGCGCCGACCACGACCATGTCGTACTTGTGTTCCGTAATCTTGTAAGCGGACATCTAATCTGGATTCCTGTCTTGGTGCCTGGACTCAGGCAACGCCGAGCGCAATGCGGGCGACCGCAAAAACACTGACGATCGCGCCGAGCACGGCGATGAACTTCACCGTGGTCTGCAGCGCCAGGGCCAGCAGCGAGTTGTGGATGTAGTCTTCCAGCACGACCTGCAGGCCGAGCTGGGCGTGCCAGAACATCGCGACCAGGAAGCCGACCAGCAGCACCGCGTTCCACGGCTTGGACACCGCCTCGGTGGCGGTCACGTAGTCGGCGCCGATCAGGCTCAGCACGAACACCAGGAACCAGATGGTCAGGCCGACCAGCGCGGTGGCGGTCAGGCGCTGCATCACGAAATGCTCGGTGCCGGTCTTGGCAGCGCCAAGGCCACGCACGTTCTTCAGCGGGGTACGGAACTTGTTCATGCGGCGGCTCCGGCGAACACATAGGCCCAGACCAGCGCGGTGATCACCAGGCTGGCGAAAACCGAGATCCAGCTGCTGCGCACGAAGGCGGGAATGGAGAAGCCGATCGCGAAGTCCTGCACGATGTGGCGGATGCCATTGCACAGGTGGTAGGCAAAGGACCACGTCCATGCGAACAGGAACAGCTTGCCGTACCAGCTGCCGGCATGGCCGGTGAAGCAGTTCCAGGATTCAGGACCCATCATCAGGGCGAGCAGGCCGCCAGCGATGATCAGGGCTCCAACAGACAGAAAGATGCCGGTGGCTCGATGCAGGATCGAGGTGGCCATCTGAATCTGCCAGCGATACACCTGAAGGTGCGGGGAAAGGGGACGTTCTCTGGCGGCCATTCGCTGGGCTCGTTGTCTCGGCTGGGCGGCACAATGCCGCGTTGGCTCAATGCTGATCAGAAATCGATGCAGCGTCCGTTTTTCTCCCAGTCTCCATACCGCACCGGATCAAGTCCGCCGCGGCCGCCAATCTCCACGGGCACCGCGGGGGTCTCGGGAAGCGGCTGCTTCTGCTCGACCTGCGGGGCTGGGGAGTCGGATTCTGGAGTGGGGGTTGTTTGGCCTATCATGGGTGGTCTCGCAACGCACAAATTTTAGACCCCGTTCACGTGCCTGACAACCTGCCCCCTGCTTTCGTCGGATATCCAGCCCTCTCCGGTCACCAGCTGCTCAGCCTGGAAGGCCCGGATGCGGCCGCATTCGCACACGCCCAGTTCGCCAGCGACGTCACCGCCCTGCCCCTGCGGCATTGGCAGTGGAGCGCCTGGCTGAGCGCCAAAGGCCGCACCATTGCTGTGTTTCAGCTGATCCGCCTGGATGAGACCCAGGTGCTGCTGGTGCTCGCTGACGGCGATGCCGATGCGATTGCGTCGCAGTTGCAGCGCTTCGTATTCCGCCGCAAGGTGAAATTGGCCGTGCGCACCGATCTGGGCGTGGCCGGGAGCTTCACTGCGCCGGAAAGCGCGTCCGGCGCCGCCATCGCCGTGCTCGGCGAGACGCTGGAACTGGATGTGGGCAGCGACGCCCTGCCCCGCACGCTGCGGATCGCCGCCCTGAACGACAGGGTGCTGACCGATGACCCGGCCTTCGCACTTGCCTGGCGCCAGGCCGACCTGCGCTACGGCGTGCCGCGCCTGGACGCCGATCAGCGCGAACAGTGGACACCGCAGCAGCTGGGCCTGGATCGACTGAACGGCTACAGCGTCAAGAAGGGCTGCTACCCCGGCCAGGAAATCGTGGCGCGTACGCACTTCCTCGGCAAGGCCAAGCGCGCCCTGCAGTTGCTGCGGGTCGGTGCCGGCATCGCCAGCGGCGCGCAGGTTCAGCAGAACGGCGCTGCGATCGGCACCGTGACCAGCGTGGCCGGCGACCTGGCACTGGCGGTGTTGCCGCTGGAGATCGCCAGCGATCCGCTGTCGATCGACGGCGTTGACGCCGCCCCCCTGCCGCTGCTGGACGGCCTGGCGCGCTGAGTGTGTAGCGCCGGCCAGCAGCCGGCGTCACCCGCCAAGGTGGGGTGGGTGCGGACCGTTGGTCCGCACACCCGGTACCTCAGGCGTCGTGGTTCAACCGCTCGCCGGTCTCCGCATCGAAGAAATGCAGCCCCTTCGGCTGGATCGCCACGCGGATCGACTCGCCGACCTGCGGCAGGGCCTGCGGCGCCACGCGCATCACCAGCGGCTGGCCGCCACTGGTCATGTTCACGAAGATCTCGTTGCCCACCGGCTCGATGCCGTCGATGGTCGCCTCGAAGCCCGTCGCATCCTCGGCCGCAGCCGGCTGCAGGTGCTCCGGTCGTACGCCCACCGCGATGGTCCGGCCGATCCAGCCCGGATCGACCGCCGCCTGGCCCAGCGGTGCGGTCAGCGCAGCTTCCTGCACCACCACGCCGCGGTCACTGCCCTGCAGGGTGCCGCGCAGCACGTTCATCGCCGGGCTGCCCAGGAAGCCGGCCACGAACAGGTTGGCCGGGCGGTCGTAGAGCGCCATCGGCGTATCGATCTGCTGGATGATGCCGTCCTTGAGCACCACGATGCGCTGTCCCAGCGTCATCGCTTCCACCTGGTCGTGGGTAACGTAGATCATCGTCGTGCCCAGCTTGCGATGCAGCTGCGCGATCTCGGTACGCACGCTGTGGCGCAGCTTGGCATCCAGGTTGGACAGCGGCTCGTCGAGCAGGAACACCGCCGGCTCGCGCACCAGCGCCCGGCCCAGCGCAACGCGCTGACGCTGGCCGCCGGACATCGCCTTGGGCAGCTTGTCGAGCATCTCGGTCAGGCCCAGCGTCTGCGCCGCCTCGTTGACCCGCTTGCTGATCGTGGCCTTGTCGTGGCCGCGCAGCTTCAGCCCAAAGGCCAGGTTCTCGGCCACGGTCATGTGCGGATAGAGCGCATAACTCTGGAACACCATCGCGATATCGCGGTCTTTCGGCGCCACATCGTTGACCACGCGGTCGCCGATGGTCAGCGTACCGCCGCTGATCTCTTCCAGCCCGGCGACCATGCGCAGCAAGGTCGACTTGCCGCAGCCGGACGGCCCGACCAGCACCATCAGTTCGCCATCGGCCACCTCGAAGGTCGCGCCCTGCACGGCCACCTGACCGTTGTCATAGACCTTGCGAACCCCCTGCAACTGCACTTTTGCCATATCACCATTCCAGTCCGCCCGGACTCCGGGCTGTTATGCGGAACTGCCCTCGGCCCTCCCGATGGCAGGTCGATGGCGTGGTGCCGCATGACGGCGACCACTGCAATCGAATACAGTCTGCGCATTCTGCCATGTAAACGTTTTCACGTGGCACTATCCGATGGTCGGCAACGACGTCGGCGCCAGCGGGGCGGTTTCCTCCCCTGCGCGCCGGGTCGTCAGGCCGTCACGCCAGGCCCGTCGGGTGGACGATGCCGCGATCGCAGCATGCGGTCAACGTACCCACCCGTACCCCCGAGAACATAGACGAGAAGCGATTGACAACGATGTCACCCGGATCTGAAACTCGAGCGATGCACGACACCCTCTTCCTGTTTGGCGCCACAGGCGACCTGGCCCAGCGTTATCTGTTCCCCTCGCTGCTGCGACTGCTCGGCGACGGCCTGCTCCCCGAGGACTTCAAGGTCCGTGCGCTGGCCTTGTCGCCGCACGACACCGACGCCTTCCGCGAGATCCTGCGTCCGCGCCTGCAGCAGGCCATGCCGATGGCCAGCCAGGAGGACATCCAGTCGCTGCTGCAGCGCATCGACTACCGCTCGGTGGACCTGCGCGACCCGCAGTCCGTCGCCGAATCGGTGCGCGACCTGGTCGATCGCCGCTGCGTGAGCTACCTGGCCATCCCGCCGGGCCTGTACATCTCCACCTGCGAAGGCCTGGCCCTGGGCGGCGCGCTGGCGGCCCCGCACCGGTTGATGCTGGAGAAGCCGATCGGCAGCGACAGCGCCAGCGCCGAGGAGATCATCTCCACCATCGGCCAGTGGATCGACGAAGACCGCGTGTTCCGCCTGGACCACTACCTGGGCAAGGCGGCGGTGCAGAACCTGATCGCGCTGCGCTTCGGCAACACGCTGCTGGAAGCGGTGTGGAACCGCAACTACATCGAGTCGGTGCACATCCTGGTGGCCGAGAGCGAAGGCGTGGACGGCCGCGATGCGTATTACGCCCGCTCCGGTGCGCTGCGCGACATGGTCCAGAGCCACATCCTGCAGCTGCTGTGCCTGGTGGCGATGGAGCCGCCGGCGTCGCTGGAAGCCGACCGCATCCGCGACGAGAAGGTCAAGGTGCTGCGCTCCCTGCGTCCGCTGGATGCGAAGCACGCCGCGCGCGACAGCGTCCGCGGCCGTTACACCGCCGGCACCATCAACGGCCAGCCCGCGCAGGCCTACCAGCCGCCGGAAGGCAGCGACGTGGAAACCTTTGCCGGGGTCACCGCGCACATCGACAACTGGCGCTGGTCCGGGGTGCCGTTCCACCTGGTCACCGGCAAGCGCCTGGCCGAGCGCACCACCCGCGTGGTGGTCACGCTCAAGCCGGTCACGCACTGGCTGTTCGAGCGCCCGGACCGCGGCAATGCCACGCCCAACCGCATCACCTTCCAGCTGCAGCCGCAGGAAAACATCGAGCTCGGCCTGATGAGCAGCCTGGCCGGCCCGGAATGGGGCGCGCTGGAACTGCACCCGCTGGAACTGGAGCTGTCGGTACCCACCGGCCTGCACCGCCGTATCGCCTACGAGCGCCTGTTCCTGGACGCCTTCAACGGCAACCACGCGCTGTTCGTGCGCGACGATGAAGTGCGCGCTGCCTGGGCCTGGATCGATAGTGTGAGCGATGCCTGGAAAGCCGCGTCGCTGCCGCTGCAGCCCTACCCCGCCGGCCAGTGGGGTCCGGAGGAAGCGACCGGCTTCCTGCCCGCCGACGTGGACGCCGATGCCGGCAAGGATCGCGCATGACCGGGGCGTCGCAACCGGTGCTGGTCGCCGATATCGGTGGCACCAATGCACGCTTCGCGCTGGCTGACACCACACAGGCCGCGCCGCTGCAGCAGGACAGCATCCGCGAGTTCGTGGTCGCCGATTTCCCGTCGCTCGGCGATGCGGCGCGCCACTATCTGGATCAGATCGGCGCCGAGGCGCGCCGCGGCGTGTTCGCCGTGGCCGGCCGTGTGGATGGCGATGAGGCCCGCATCACCAACCATCCGTGGGTGATCTCGCGGGCGCGTACCGCCCACATGCTCGGCTTCGACGAGCTGCACCTGATCAACGACTTCGCCGCCCAGGCGATGGCGATCTCACTGCTGCAGCCGCAGGACGTGGTCCAGGTCGGTGGTGCGGCGTGGGTGCCGGGCAAGCCCGGCCAGCCGCGCAACTATGCGGTGATCGGCCCGGGCACCGGGCTGGGCGTGGGCGGGTTGATCCTGCGCCACGGCCGCTGCTATCCGCTGGAAACCGAAGGCGGCCATGTCAGCTTCCCGCCGGGCACGCCGGAAGAGATCCGCATCCTGGAAATCCTCTCCGAACAGTTCGGCCGCGTCTCCAACGAGCGCCTGATCTGCGGGCCGGGACTGGTCAACATCCATCGCGCCGTGTGCGAGATGGCCGACATCGACCCCGGTCAGCTGCAGCCGGTGGACGTCACCGCGCGCGCGTTGCATGGCGACCCGCAGGCAATGCGCACGGTGGATGTGTTCTGCGCGGTGTTCGGCGCCATCGCCGGCGACCTGGTGCTGATCCAGGGCGCATGGGATGGCGTGTTCCTGACCGGCGGGCTGGTGCCGAAGATGCTGGACTCGCTGCAGCACTCCGGTTTCCGCCAGCGTTTCGAACACAAGGGGCGCTTCTCCTCGATCATGGCCCGGGTGCCGTCGCTGGCGGTGATGCACCCCCACGCCGGCCTGCTCGGTGCCGCCGCCTATGCCGCAGACGCCGAGCGCGATCTGCAGGGAGCTGCCGCATGACCACGCTCGACACGCAGGACCGTTTCACCCTGATCCGCCACAGCGACGCCGAGGCCTGGATCGAGGCCGTGGCCGCGGAAATGGCCCAGGTGCTCAACGAGGAAATCACCGCGTTCGGCCGTGCGCGCATGCTGCTGTCCGGCGGCACCACGCCGGCGCCGGTGTACCAGGCGCTGGCCGAGCTGGACGTGCACTGGGATCGCGTCGAGGTCAGCCTGGTCGATGAGCGCTGGTTGTCCCCGCAGGACCGCGACAGCAATGCCTGGCTGGTCCGCGAGAGCTTCCTCACGCGTGCCGACGGCGCCCATTTCGATCCGCTGGTGCGGGTCGGCAAGCCGCTGGCCGAATGCGTGTACACCGCCAATCTGCAGGCCCAGCACAGCCAGCGGCCGTGCCTGAGCGTGCTGGGGATGGGCAACGACGGCCATACCGCCTCGCTGTTCCCCGGTTCCCGCGACCTGGCCCGCGCCGTGGAAAGCACCCTGCCCTATGCGGCGCTGGATGCCACCGGCTGCCCGGGCGCCAACCAGTGGCCGCTGCGCATCACCCTGACCCCGCACGGGCTCGGCCAGAGCCAGCAGCGCCTGCTGCTGCTGCGTGGCAAGCAGAAGCTTGACGTGCTGCGTCAGGCGCTGGACAGCAACAACCCGCACCTCTATCCCATTCTCAACGCGATCGACCTCGGCGGCACCAAGCTGCGCGTGCACTGGTGCGACTGACCTCGCCCCGGTGGTATTCCGTTCGCCTTCTCATAGCCGGTAGCCAATGAGCCTGCATCCCAAACTCCATGCCATCACCGAGCGCATCGTCCAGCGCAGCGCCGCCTCGCGCGCCGCCTACCTGGCCGGCGTCGACGCCGCGCTGCGCGACGGTCCGTTCCGCTCGCGCCTGAGCTGCGGCAACCTCGCCCACGGTTTCGCGGCCTGCGGCCCCACCGACAAGAGCCGCCTGCGCGGCGGGGTGACGCCGAACCTGGGCATCATCACTGCGTACAACGACATGCTGTCGGCGCACCAGCCGTTCGAGCACTATCCCGAGATCCTGCGCGAGACCGCCCGCGAGCTCGGCGCCACCGCGCAGGTCGCCGGCGGCGTGCCGGCGATGTGCGATGGCGTCACCCAGGGCCGCGGCGGGATGGAACTGTCGCTGTTCTCGCGCGATGTGATCGCGCAGTCGACCGCGATCGGGCTGAGCCACGATATGTTCGATGCCACGGTGTACCTCGGTGTCTGCGACAAGATCGTGCCGGGCCTGCTGATCGGCGCGCTGGCCTTCGGCCATCTGCCGGCGATCTTCCTGCCGGCCGGGCCGATGACGCCGGGCATTCCGAACAAGCAGAAGGCCGAAGTCCGCGAGCGCTACGCTGCCGGCCAGGCAACCCGCGAGGAGCTGCTGGAAGTGGAAGCGGCGTCCTATCACGGCGCAGGCACCTGTACGTTCTACGGCACGGCCAATTCGAACCAGACGCTGCTGGAAGCAATGGGCGTGCAGTTGCCCGGTGCGTCGTTCGTCAATCCGGATACGCCGCTGCGCGATGCGCTGACCCGCCATGCGGGCGCGCGTGCGCTGGAGATCAGTGCGCTGGGTGACGATTTCCGTCCACTGGGCCGCCTGATCGATGAGCGCGCGATCGTCAATGCGGTGGTGACGCTGATGGCCACCGGCGGCTCGACCAACCACACGATCCACTGGATCGCGGTGGCACGTGCCGCCGGCATCGTGCTGACCTGGGACGACATGGACCAGCTGTCGCAGCTGATTCCGCTGCTGGCGCGGGTGTACCCGAACGGCGAGGCGGACGTGAACCGCTTCGCGGCGGCCGGCGGTACGGCATTCGTGTTCCGCGAGCTGATGGATGCGGGACTGATGCATGCGGACCTGGACACGGTAGCGGTCGGCGGGATGCGCCAGTACGGGCAGGAGCCGGCGCTGCGCGACGGCGCGCTGACCTGGATCGACGGCATCACCGAGAGCGCCGACACCGAGGTGGTGCGTGGGGTGGCCGACCCGTTCGAGGCACAGGGCGGCCTGCGCCTGCTGCGCGGCAACCTGGGGCGCTCGCTGATCAAGCTGTCTGCGGTGAAGCCGCAGTACCGCACGATCGAGGCGCCGGCGGTGGTGGTGGATGCACCGCAGGTGCTGAACAAGCTGCACGCGGCCGGGATGCTGCCGCACGATTTCGTGGCGGTGGTGCGCTACCAGGGGCCGCGTGCGAACGGGATGCCGGAACTGCATTCGCTGGCACCGCTGCTGGGCCTGCTGCAGAACCAGGGCCGGCGCGTGGCGCTGGTCACCGACGGTCGCCTGTCCGGTGCATCGGGCAAGTTCCCGGCGGCGATCCATATGACGCCGGAAGCCTCGCGCGGCGGTCCGCTGGCGCGGGTGCGCGAGGGCGACATCATCCGGATGGATGGCGAGGCGGGCACGCTGGAAGTGCTGGTCGATCCGGCCGAGTGGGCGGCGCGCACGCTGGCGCCGAACACGGCCCCGGCGGCGCACGATCTGGGCCGCAATCTGTTCGCGATGAACCGCCGTCTGGTCGGCCCGGCGGACCAGGGTGCGATCTCGATCTCGTGCGGCCCGGCTGCCGCCGACGGCGACATCTGGAACTACGACGCGGAGTACGAGTTGGGGCACGACGCCGATGCAGCGCTTGCGCCGCATGAGGCCAAGGACGCCTGACGGTTTATCGCGTAGAGCGGCGGTGGGCTTCACTGCGGTGAGGCAACGGCGGGAGTCTCCTACGGGACACGCCGTGAACCCATCCCTGGGGGCTCGTAGAAAACATCCATGTTTTCTACGGTCCCTACGGAGACCCCCGCCGCTGCCTCACGACACAGTGCGGCGCCTTGTTGGCTGATTCGCGACCATTACGCGATTCACCAACCGCCTCACTACGCAGTGCGGCGCTTTGTTGGCGTCGGCCAATTCGGTAGCGCCGGCCTCTGGCCGGACTTTTGGGTCTCCGGCCAACACCTGGTCGACCCGATCAACAGGAAGACATTTTCATGAGTATTGCCGAACACCAGAAACGCGCTGAATCCCTGCTGCACGCGGCCGGCATCCTGCCGGTGGTGACTGTGCATACCCTCGATCAGGCCCGTGCGGTGAGTGCCGCGCTGCTGGAAGGCGGCCTGCCGGCGATCGAGCTGACGCTGCGCACGCCGGTGGCGATGGAAGCGCTGGCGATGCTGAAGCGCGAGCTGCCGGACGTGGTGGTGGGTGCGGGCACGGTGCTGACCGTGGAGCAGATGCAGCAGTCGATCGATGCCGGCGCGGATTTCCTGGTCACGCCGGGAACGCCGGCGCACATGGCCGATGCGCTGGCAGCGGCGCCGTTGCCGGTGGTGCCGGGTGCGGCCTCGCCGACCGAGATGCTGGCGCTGTACGCGCGCGGCTTCCGGGTCTGCAAGCTGTTCCCGGCCTCGGCGGTGGGCGGTCTGGCGATGATCAAGGGCCTGGCCGGTCCGATTCCGGACCTGAAGCTGTGCCCGACCGGCGGCATCACCGAGACCACGGCGGCCGAGTATCTGGAGCAGAAGAACGTGGTCTGCATCGGCGGTTCGTGGATGGTGCCGGGCAGCTGGATCGACAACGGCGAGTGGGACAAGGTGCGCGAGAGCGCGGCCCAGGCGGCGAAGATCGTGGCGCGCGTCCGCGCCCAGTGACGCAACGGTGGCTGGGCATCGCCCGGCTGCCGACGACGCCGGCGCGGACTACATCGGTCGCGCCGGGTCCACCAGGCCGTACTGGCTCGCCATGCGTGCCAGGGCGATGTTGTCGCTGATGCCCATCTTTTCGAACAGGCGCGCCTTGTGCGTGTTGACGGTCTTGGCGCTGAGGCTGAGGCGCTTGGCGATGTCTTCCTGGCGCAGGCCCTGGGTGAGCAGCAGGGCCACTTCCAGTTCGCGCGGCGACAGCGCATCAAACGGTGAGTGGCTGCCTTCCACGTTCGACAGCGCCAGGTTCTGGGCGATGCTGCTGCCCAGGTAACGGCGGCCCAGCGCGGCGTCGCGCACGGCCCGCAGCAGTTCCTGCGCATCGCACGCCTTGCCGATATAGCCGGAGGCGCCGGCTTCGAGCAGGCGCTTGGGCATCGGGCCGTCTTCCAGGACCGACACGATCACCACGCGGGTGCCGTGGTCGCCGCGGACCACGCGCTCGGTGACTTCCATGCCGCTGACGCCAGGCAGGTGCAGATCACACAGCACCACGTCCGGTCGCAATTGACGGATTTCCGGCAGCGCGTCCTCGCCGGACTCGGCCTCGCCGACCACGTCGATGTCGGTCTCGTTGGAGAGGATCATCTTCATGCCGGTACGCACCAGCGCATGATCGTCCACCAGATACACTCGAATCGTCATGCACGTACCTCTTCAAACGCTGCTAACGGGGGCCAGCCTAACGGCGGGACAAGACGATCACAAGAATGAACACGCATTGCATCGTCCATTCTGGTGTTGACATCACATCCGCTTCTGGAAGCCCCTTCCCCTTGCCTTTCAATGAAGGCAACCCTGGTTTACTGCGCCTATTGGCGCCCTGTCGGCATCGACGCCTCCCCGCGTCACCGCACCTCTCCCCGGTGCGATACGTGCCGTATCTGGGTCAGTTGCGATGCCGCCACGGGCGGCGGCGCCGGAACATCACCAGGAAACACCCTACCACCCAAACCACGGCGGCACACCACCCGGCCAGGATGTCGGACGGGTAATGCACGCCCAGATAGACCCGCGACACGCTCACCAGCAGGGCGAACGCACCGGCCAGGATCAGTACCGGCCAGCGCCAGCGGGTGTTCCAGGCCAGCAGCATCAGCGTGATCGCCAGCGTCATCGAGCCCATCGCGTGGCCACTGGGGAAGCTGAACGTGCTTTCCGGGGCAATCGATTCCCACAGGCTGGGGCGGTCGCGCTGGAAGAACTGCTTGCTGCCCAGGTTCAACAACGCCGAGCCCACGAAGCAGATCGCCACGAAACTGGCTTCCCGCCAGCGGCGGCGCCACAGCAGCGCGGCCACGATGAGCACGTCGGCGGGGATCAGGAACCATTCGTAACCCAGCTTGGACAGCAGCACGAAGAACCGGTCCAGGCCGGGCGACTGCAGGCCATGCATCTTCCACAGCAGCGGCGCGTCGAAATAGATCGATTCCAGCTCGTGCACTTCGTCGGCCAGGGCGACAAAGCCGGCCAGCGGCAGCAGGACCCCCACGAACAGCAGGACGAAGCGCCACGCGTTGTGGCCCATCCAGTGGCGGAACCCGGCGGCCGGCTCCGGTGCGGCCAGCACCGTGGGCTTATCCGACACGTCGGACATAGGTCCGTTCGACGTAGTCGTCGATCAGCGCCACGAAGTCCTGGGCGATGTTGTCGCCGCGCAGGGTCACGGTTTTTTCGCCGTCGACGAACACCGGCGCGGCCGGCGTTTCACCAGTGCCCGGCAGCGAGATGCCGATGTTGGCGTGGCGCGATTCGCCCGGCCCGTTGACGATGCAGCCCATCACCGCCAGGGTCATGTTCTCCGCGCCCGGGTGGCTCACCTTCCATTCCGGCATCTTGCCGCGCACGTGGTTCTGCACCACCTTGGCCAGTTCCTGGAAGAACTCGGAGGTGGTGCGTCCGCAGCCCGGGCAGGCCGTGACCAGCGGCGTGAACGCGCGCTGGCCGGTGGTCTGCAGCAGTTCCTGGGCCACGATGACCTCGGCGGTGCGCGACTGCCCCGGTTCCGGGGTGAGCGAAATGCGGATGGTGTCGCCGATGCCTTCCTGCAGCAGCACGGCCAGCGCCGCCGAGGAGGCGACGATGCCCTTGCTGCCGATGCCGGCCTCGGTCAGGCCAAGGTGCAGGGCGAAGTCCGAGCGCTGGGCCAGGTCGCGATAGACCGCGATCAGTTCCTGTACGCCGCTGACCTTGGCCGAGAGCACGATGCGATCGCGCGGCAGGCCCAGTTCGACGGCGGTATGGGCCGAATCCAGCGCCGAACGGATCAGCGCCTCGCGCAGCACCCGGCCGGCATCCCACGGCTGCGCGCGCTGGCTGTTCTCGTCCATCAGGCGCGCGGCCAGCGACTGGTCCAGCGAGCCCCAGTTGGCACCGATGCGCACCGGCTTGTCGTAGCGGATCGCGAACTCGATCAACTGCGCGAACTGGGTGTCCTTCTTCTTGCCGAAGCCGACGTTGCCCGGATTGATGCGGTACTTGGCCAGGGCCTCGGCGCAGGCCGGTTCCTGGGTCAACAGCTGGTGGCCGTTGTAGTGGAAGTCGCCGATCAGGGGGACGTCGATCCCCATCATCCGCAGCTTCTCGACGATACGCGGGATCGCCGCGGCCGATTCGGGGTTGTTGACCGTGAGCCGCACCATTTCAGACCCGGCCCGCCACAGCTCGGCCACCTGCTTGACGCTGGCGGCGACATCGGCGGTGTCGGTGTTGGTCATCGACTGGACCACCACGGGCTGGCCACCACCGACCACCACGCCGCCAATGCGGACGGGCTGGGTCTGGCGGCGGGCCCACACGGTGGTGTCGGCGGGTTGGGTCGGTCGGGTAACGGCGTCGTGCATCCCGGCATTTTAGCGCGCCCGGCGTGCGCGTAGGTGCCGGACGTTGGTCGGCGCTCATTTTCGGCCCCGCCCGTCCGATGCGGCCGATTGTCGCAGGCAGCCGGCCCGCTGAACGCATACGATGGGCGGGCAATGACCGGTCCCGACGCCCCCTTTCTCCGAACGCTGTGCAGTCTGCGCTGGCTGGCCGTGGCCGGCCAGGCGGCCACGATCCTCGTCGCCACCTGGGTGCTGGGCCTGGAGCTGTCGCAGCGCCCGCTTTGGGCCGGCGTGGCCGCACTGGCCCTGTTCAACCTGTACGCCCAATGGCGGGTGCATGACGCCGATACCGCGCCGCTGACCGCGTTCTGCCACATCCTGGTCGACGTCACCGTCCTGACCTGGATGGTCGGCTGGAGCGGCGGCATCGCCAATCCATTCGGGTCGCTGTTCCTGATTTTGATCGCGCTGGCCGCGCTCGCCCTGCCGCTGCGCTGGACCCTGGCGGTGGCCGCGGCCTGTCTGATCGGCTATGCGGTCAGCGGCCTGTTCGGCGTCCCGCTGCCGGCCGGCTACTTCACTGCGATGCAGATGCACCAGTGGGGCGTGGTCTGCAACTTCCTGCTGTCGGCCACGGTGGTGCTGGTGTTCGCCACCCGGCTGGCCATCGCGCTGCGTCATCGCGAGCACGAACTGGCGCTGCTGCGCGAGCGCTTCGTGCGCAACGAAGGCATCGTCGCGCTGGCCACGCATGCCGCCTCGGTGGCGCATGAACTCAACACGCCGCTGGCGACGATGACCCTGCTCGCCGACGACATCGCCGACCAGACCGACAGCAGCGAGGTCCGCGACGACGTGGAGACCCTGCGCGAGCTGCTGGTGCAATGCCGCGAACGCGTGCTGGCGCTGGCCCGCCCGGCCGCGGGCGAAAGCTCCGGTCGCGATCGGGTGACCCTCCCCCAAGTCCTCGAGCAGTGGCGGCTGGTGCGCCCCACCATCGCCCTCAAGCGCAACGACGATGCCCCGCTGGACCTGCCACTGGATCCCGGCATCGGCCACCTGCTGATGGTGCTGCTCAACAATGCCGCCGATGCCGGCGAGAAGGCCGAGCGCCCGCAGGTCGATCTCACCCTGCGCATCCAGGGCGAGGACCTGATCGGCGAAGTCCGCGATTACGGCCACGGTTTCGATGCGCGCCAGGCGGTACTGCCCGGCACGCTGTTCAACAGCGGCAAGACCGAGGGCATGGGCGTGGGCCTGGCCCTGTCGCATGCCACCATCGAACGGCTGGAAGGCGAACTGTGGATGCGTCCGGCCCACGGTGCCGGCACCCGCGTCGGCTTCCGCCTGCCCCTGTCCCCCCGGGAGACTTCCGCATGACCCCCTACACTCCGGTACCCGGCACCGCGCCGGCCATCCACGGCCTGCTGGTCGACGACGACGAACTGTACCTGCGCACCCTGCAGCGCAGCCTGGCGCGCAAGGGCCTGGAAACCGTCACCGCCAGCGACATCGCCTCGGCGCTGATGCTGGCCCGCCAGCAGCCGCCGGCGTTTGCCCTGATCGATCTCAAGCTGGGCGCCGAATCCGGCCTGGCGCTGATCCAGCCGTTGCGCGCGTTGCGCGAGGACATGCGCATTCTGCTGGTTACCGGTTACGCCAGCATCGCCACTGCCGTGGAAGCGATCAAGCTGGGCGCCGACGACTACCTGCCCAAGCCGGCCACGGTGCCGATGATCCTGCGCGCACTCGGCGAGGAAGACGACGGCCCGGCCGACGACGGCGATCTTGAGCCGCCGGATGCGATGACCCCGATCAGTCGTCTGCAGTGGGAGCACATCCAGCAGGCCATGCACGAAACCGGCGGCAACGTCTCCGCCGCCGCCCGCCTGCTGGGCATGCACCGGCGCTCGCTGCAGCGCAAACTGGCCAAGCGGCCCAGCCCCGAGCGCGATCCCAGCAGGTAGCGCCAGGCAACCGCCGCGCAGCCCGGTAGAGCCGACCGTTGGTCGGCTGCCCTTCGCGCTGAAGATCAACACCCCGCGCTGCGCGCGATAGCCGATCAACCTCCCGCGCACGTCTGTAGAGCCGACCGTTGGTCGGCTGCCTTGCGCGCTGAAAATCACCACCCCGCGCTGCGCGCGATAGCCGACCAACGGTCGGCTCTACC
>NZ_JBMOWY010000056.1:0-85554 GCF_049310345.1 Stenotrophomonas sp. GZD-301
GTGTGGGCCAAGGGTCTGCACCTACACCGCAATAGAATCCCAAGGCACCCCGGCCATCTCCGGTGGGTGCCGACCGTTGGTCGGCACATCACGCAGCCCCGGCATGCGGACCAACGGTCCGCACTCACCCGACAATGCAATCCCCCAGGTAGTGCCGGCCGCTGGCCGGCAACCCCTCAGACCTTCATCGTTCCCGTATCCAGCCAGCGCTGATGCCACGACAGCGCTTCCGGCAGCAGATGCGGCGTGTGCTTGCCGTAGCTGTCACGGCTGGCGCGGTCGAAGTAATCGTTGAGCTGGTCGCGGAAGTCCGGGTGCGCGCAGTTGTCGATCACCACCCGCGCGCGCTTGCGCGGGGTCAGCCCGCGCAGATCGGCCAGGCCCTGTTCGGTCACGATCACCGACACATCGTGTTCGGTGTGGTCGACATGGCTCACCATCGGCACGATCGCCGAAATCGTGCCGTTCTTGGCCGTGGACGGGCTCAGGAACGCCGACAGGAACCCATTGCGCGCGAAGTCGCCCGAGCCGCCGATGCCGTTCATGATCCGGCTGCCCATCACGTGGGTGGAATTGACGTTGCCGTACAGGTCCACCTCGATCATCCCGTTCATGCCGATGCAGCCCAGGCGACGCACCAGCTCGGGATGGTTGGAGATCTCCTGCGTGCGCATGATGATGCGCTCGCGGTAGAAGTCGATGTTCGCCTTGAACGTCTCATTGGCCTGCGGGCTCAGCGCGAACCCGGTGCACGAGGCATAGCTCAGCACCCCGTCGCGCAGCAGGTCCAGCATGCCGTCCTGGATCACCTCGGTGAACGCGCTCAGGTCGCGGAACCCGCTCTTGCCCAGCCCGGCCAGCACGGCATTGGGAATGTTGCCCACACCCGACTGCAGCGGCAGCAGGTTGGCCGGCAGGCGGCCACGCGCCACTTCGTGCTGGAGGAACTCGATCAGGTACGCGGCGATCTGCTCGCTGCTGCTGTCGATCGGGCTGAACGGGCTGTTGCGGTCCGGGCCATTGGTGCGCACCACCGCCACGATCTTGTCCGGATCGCAGCGCAATGCGGTCTCGCCGATGCGGTCGTTGGCATGCACCAGCGGGATCGGCTTGCGGTGCGGCGGCAATGCCGTGCCGTAGTAGATGTCATGCATGCCGTCCACGCCGGCCGGCTGCCACTCGTTGACCTCGATGATCACCTTCTTGGCCAGGTCCAGCCAGGTCTTGTTGTTGCCCACCGACGTGGAGGGCACCAGCGAGCCGTCTTCACGGATCGCCGAGACCTCGATCACCGCCGTGTCGATCTCGCCGTAGAAGCCGAACCAGACGTGCTGGGCGACGTGGCTGAGATGGATGTCGATGTAGTCCAGCTTGCCGGCGTTGATGCGGTTGCGCGCATCCGGGTCGCTCTGGAACGGCATGCGCATGGCGATGCCGTCGGCCTTGGCCAGCGCACCGTCCAGCTCCGGGGCGGTGGACGCGCCGGTCATCAGGCTGATCTGGAACGGCTGGCCCTGGGCGTGGACGGCTTCGATGCGCTGCGCCAGCGCGATCGGCACCGCCTTGGGGTAGCCCGAACCGGTGAAGCCGCTCATGGCGACGGTTTCACCCGGCTGGATCAGGGCGGCGGCAGCTTCGGCGGATACAACGCGGTCACGCAGACGCGCGTTGGCAATGCGATCGACAGACATGACGACAACGTTTCTGGGGGGATTCACATTATCGGCGATCCACATCTCCCCGGGTGTGCGACCAAGGTGGGATGGCAATCCAGGCAGAGCACTCCCTGTTCAGGTTTATCAGCACTTCTGTACCCGCAAGTATTGTTTTGCAGTGCAGCGTGCAAGTTGTTCGCCGACCCTAGAAGATCGACCTGCATCCCGACGTGGGGGAGGGAGCAGAGCCCGCTGGCAGTTCGCTGCAAGCGGGCTTTTTTATGCGCGCAATTCGGGATTGCCGGTCCCGCCGCTGCGCTGCGCGCACACGCGCCCGGCATAATCCCCGCATGCCGATGCCCGCCGACGCCGTCCCCGCCGCCCTCGTTCCCCTCGTCGACCGCGCCCTTGCGCGCCTCGCGCTCTCGCTCACCGATGGCGGCCACTGGCCCCCCTCGGCCGACGTGCTCGACCAGCTGCGTCTGCTGGCCATCACCAGCGATTTCGCCATCGACACCCTGTGCCGGCAGCCGGCGCTGCTGCAGCACCTGGCCCAGCCCGGTTGCCCGCCGTTGCCGCTTCCCGCGCTCGACCCCGAGCAGCCCAGCGACTGGCCGCAGCGCCTGCGCCGTTACCGCACCGCCGCCTCCACCCGTCTGATCTGGCGCGATCTGGCCGGCCTTGATGACGTGCCCGACACCCTGGCCGGTGCCACCACCCTGGCCGAAGACTGCCTGGGCCTCGGCCTGGCCGCGCTGGAGCAGGAGTTCGCCGGTCGCCACGGCGTGGTGCGCGCCGCCGACGGCAGCGCCCAGCAACTGGTCGTGTTCGGGCTGGGCAAGCTCGGCGGGGGCGAACTCAACTTCAGTTCCGACGTCGATCTGGTCTACGCCTACCCCCAGGGCGGCGAGTCCGACGGCGCCCGGCCGCTGGCCGCCGAAGAGTATTTCGCCCGGCTCGGCCAACGCCTGGCCAAGCTGCTCGACGACACCACCGTGGACGGCTTCAGCCACCGCGTGGACCTGCGCCTGCGCCCGTTCGGCAGCGCCGGGCGGGTGGCGCTGTCGTTCGCCGGCATGGACCAGTACTTCCAGCGCGAAGGCCGCGACTGGGAGCGGTATGCGTGGCTGAAGGCGCGCGCGGTGGCCGGCGACATCGCCGCCGGCGAAGCGTGGCTGCAGACCCTGCGGCCGTTCGTCTACCGCCGCTACCTCGACTTCACCGCGCTCGACGGCCTGCGTGAGATGAAGGCGGCAATCACCGCCGAAGTGGCGCGGCGCGAGATGTTCGACGACATCAAGCGCGGCCCCGGTGGCATCCGCGAGATCGAATTCCTGGCGCAGGCGCTGCAGTTGATCCGCGGTGGCCGCGAAGCCTCGCTGCGCGAGCGCCGCCTGCTGCACGCCCTGCCGGCGCTGGTCGCCTGCGGCCAGATGGCCGCGCAGGACGGCGCCGACCTGCTGCAGGCCTACGCCTTCCTGCGCCGCCTGGAAAACCGCCTGCAGATGCTGCGCGATGCCCAGACCCACGCCCTCCCGGCCGACCCCACCGACCGCCTGCGCATCGCCGTTGGCCTGGGTCATGCGGACTGGGACGCGCTGGTGGCCGCGCTGGACGTGCAGCGCCAGCGCGTCGCCACCGAGT
The DNA here is from genome assembly GCF_049310345.1 of Stenotrophomonas sp. GZD-301. Classification (NCBI taxonomy): domain Bacteria; kingdom Pseudomonadati; phylum Pseudomonadota; class Gammaproteobacteria; order Lysobacterales; family Lysobacteraceae; genus Stenotrophomonas; species Stenotrophomonas sp. GZD-301. The sequence continues at coordinate 3,300 of NZ_JBMOWY010000056.1, forward strand.
TCGGCGCGCTGCTGGCACCGCGCGCCGGGCAGGCCGCCCCCGATGCACTGGCCAATTACTGGCGCGGCCTGCCTGACGCCGGCAGCGCCGAGGTGCTGGCCAACGCCGGGTTCCACGATGCCGGGGGCGCCGACCAATCGCTGCGCGACTTTGCCCAGTCCCTGGGCGTGCGCTCGCTGTCCGATGGCGCGCGTGCGCGCCTGGACCGCGTGTTGCCCGCGCTGCTGCATGCCGCCACGGGGTCGCCCCATCCCGATGCCGCGCTCAAGCGCGTGCTCGGTCTGCTGCAGGCCATCCTGCGCCGCACCAGCTACCTCGCCCTGCTCGACGAACAGCCCAGCGCCCTGGCGCGGCTGGTGGACGTGCTCGCGCGCAGCGCGCTGTTGTCCGAACGGCTGGCGGCCTATCCGCTGCTGCTCGACGAACTGCTCGACGTGCGTGTGTCCGGCCCGATGCCCGATGCCGCCGCGATGCAGGCCGAGTGCGACGCCGCGCTGGCCGTGGACGATCCCGAAGCCGCCCTGCGCCTGCTCAATGAAACCCGCCTGGCGCTCAGCTTCCGCATGGCGATGGCCACCCTCGACGGCCGCCAGCGCGCGGTCGACACCACCCGCCAACTGGCCGAACTGGCCGAGGCGGTGGTGGTGACCGTGCTCGCGATGGCCGAGGCCGACCTGCGGCATGCCCACGGCGCCATTCCCGGGGGGCGCTTTGCGATCATCGGGTACGGCAGCCTCGGTGGGCTGGAGCTGGGCTTCGGCTCGGACCTGGACCTGGTCTTCCTGCATGACCATCCGGCCGGCGTGGACGCCAGCGATGGCGCGCGCCCGCTCGATCCCGGTCGCTTGTACGCGCGGCTGGCACAGAAGGTGATGGCGCTGCTCGGCGCGGTCACCGCCGGCGGGCGCCTGTACGACATCGACGTGCGCCTGCGCCCGGATGGCGGCAAGGGCACGCTGGTGTCGTCGCTGGCCAGCTACACCGAGTACCAGCGCGAGCGCGCGTGGACCTGGGAACACCAGGCCCTGGTGCGCGCGCGCGGCATCGCCGGTGACGCCAGCCTGCTGGCCGATTTCGACAGCGTGCGCGCGCAGACGCTCGGCCGCGCGCGCGACCGCGACGTGCTGTACGCCGACGTGGTGAAAATGCGCGGCCGCATGCGCACCGAACTGGACCGCAGCGATGCCGCGCGGCTGGACCTCAAGCAGGGCGCCGGCGGCATCGTCGATCTGGAGTTCCTGCTGCAGACCGGCGTGCTCGACAGCGCCGGCAGCCACCCGCAGGTACTGCAGCCGCGCGACACCCCCAGCCTCATCGACGCCCTGGCCGACATCGCCTGGCTGCCGGGCGGCACCCGCCAGGGCCTGCACGCCGCCCACGCCGCGCTGCTGGATGTCGGCCTGGCCTGCACCCTGGACCGCCGCCCACGGTTGGCCGCCCCCACCCCGGCGCTGGAAGACGCACGGGTCATCATCAGCGCCGCCTGCGACGCAGCGGGGCTCCCCTTCCAGGCAGCGGTGAGCGCCGCCGGCTGATGTCGGTGTGCGCGCGGACGGGACGGGATGGGCAGGTAACACACGCCCTCGTAGAGCCGGGTTCTACCCGGCTGCTTTTCGCGGCCAACGTCCCGTCGGGTGGATCCCGGCGCAATACAACGGCAGCCGGGTAGAACCCGGCTCTACGCGGTGCGTGGGGCCATGCGCCACAGCAACGCGCGGAACGGCGCCAGCAGGAACACGCCGATCGCCAGCTTCACCGCCAGATCGCCCGCCGCCCAGCTCACCCACGGCAGGCTGGAGCCGGCAAAGGCAATGCTCCAGAAAATCGTCGTGTCCAACGTCGCGCTGCAGGTGGTGGCCACCATCGGCGCACGCCACCAGTGGCCGCGACGCAGGCGGTCGAACACGGTGATGTCCAGCAGCTGCGCGGCGATGAACGCCAGGCACGACGCCACCGCAATGCGCGGCGTCGCGATCCAGATCGACAGCAGCACCGCCAGCGCGAAACCGGCCCAGGCCACCTTGCGCGCCGCCTGCGGGCCGAAGCGGCGGTTGATCAGATTGCTGACCAGGAACGCCACCGGATAGCTGAAGGCGCCCCACGTCAGCCAATCGTTGATCGGGTACTGCACCAGCACGTTCGAGCCGAGCACCACCGCGCCCATCGCCAGCACCGCCAGCAGCAGCGAGCGCACGGTCAACGGGGCAAAGGCAATGGCAGGACGCACAGGCATGGCGCACCGGGGGCAGTCGGGGAAGCGGCGGATTATCCCGCCTGACGCGGCGCGGAGCCACCCCGCGCCGGTGCCGTTGGTTCAGCTAGAAGCGTTCGCTCATGCTCTGGGCCGCCGCATCGGTGGTCGGCAGGAACGCCAGCGCCGTGCCGTCGGCCGCGGCTACCGTCCAGCCCGCGCCGATCGGGGTCGGCGTGAAATCCAGCACGTCGCCCACCTTCACACCGGCCGCCGGGTTGTCGGCGCGCGCCGGCCAGGCCACCACGGCCAGCTCCTCCGGCGCCTGCGGATTCTGCAGGGCCACCTCGTAGCTGCCGTCGGCCTGCTGCTGCACGCGTTCCACCGTCAGCGGCGGCAACGGGCCGGCACGCGTCGCCTCGCGCTTGGCGCGGCGGTGGCGTGCGGCGGCGTCATGCACCTCGCTCACCCCCAGCGCGCTCAGCCACACCGGTGCGGTGATCACCGCCAGGCTCACCACCGAGGTGGTCAGCACGCTGCTGGTGACGGGCGAGGCATGGCCGAACTTCTGCGCGGAGGCCGTTGGCGTGGTGGCCATCAGTCCCAGCGCCAGCAACGGCGCAACGGCGAGCGGCGCGATCCGCTGCATGCGGCTCACCAGCGCTCACTGGCCTGCGTTGCCGCGGCCTCCGGCGTCGGCAGGAAGGCGAGGGCAGCACCGTCTTCGGCGTGCACCGTCCAGCCCGCGCCGGCATCGGTTGGTGCGAAGTTGAGCACATCGCCCACCTTCAGCTGCGCGGCCGGGTTGTCCGGGCGCGCCGGCCAATCCACCAGCGCGTTCTGCTCGGGCGCCTCGGGGCGCTGCAGCGCCACGTGGTAACCGCCATCGGGCTGGCGCTCCACGGCCTGCACCGCCATCGGCGGCAGGGCGGCGGCCTTGGCCGGCTTCTCGCGGCGCGCGCTGTTGCCCACGGCCTTCGAGCCGCCGGCCACCAGCAGCACCGGCGATACCGCGATGAACGAGATCGCGTACACGCTCACCACTGCGCTCACTGCCGACTGCTGCTTGCCCGTCAGATTGCCGGCCTGCGCCGGCAGCACCGTCGCCAGGTTCATCCCGAGCACGGCGAGGGCGAGGGCGGATTTGCTCAACAGATGCATGGCAGAACTCCTTGGCACGATGAAACGAAAAGGGTTACGGCTTTGGCGCCGTGATGCCGGCGACAGGTACATGCGCCACCGACAGTTCCTGCTGCAGGCTGCTGCGCAGCTGCAGGAAATCGAAGATCGACTCCACCGTCACCACCGAATAATTGCCGGAAATGCGCTCGCTGGCCGGGTGGTCGGTGACCGCCGCATTGGGCACGAAGAAGCGCGCACCCAGGCGCTTGGCCACGCCGATGCGCAGCGTGCTGGGCGTATACATATGCCGCTGCAGCCATGCCTGCGCCTGGGTGCGGTTGACGATCAGGGTGCGTTCTTCCACCTGCGCCATCGCCGCGCCCAGTACTTCCAGCACCCACTGATTGGAGTTCTGGTACTCGGTGCGGAACGGATACGCCACCACGCTGTAGCGCGCTTCGTGCAGCGCACGCGCCTGGATCGCCGGCTGGGTCAGCATCGCCTTCAGTGCATCGCGCAGCGCCGGCGTCGGCACGCCGATGCGCAGGTCGGTATGGCTGGAGGTCTCGCCGATGAAGGTGGCCACACCCTCGCGGAACAGGTGCGATTCGGCGGTCTTGCACGGGTTGAGCAGGTGCACCGCACGCCACTGCCCATCGTCTTCGCGCAGCAGGAAGGCCACATGGCTGTGGCGCAGCCCGTACCGGCTCAGATCCTGCCCGCCGCGCGCGATCAGCACCACATCCACGCCATCGAGCGCATCGAGCTGCTCCGTGGTCGCCAGCGCCACATCGAACATCGACGCCAGCGCGGCCGGGGTGGGGTAGCGCTCCACGCACTGTGGTTCGGCCTGCGCAATGGCGGCGGCGCCCATCAGCACGGCGCAAAGCAGTGCACGGTGCAGGCGCGCGGTCATCGCGGGTCGGGCGTCATCCATGTGGCGTGTTCTCCAGCGGCACCGTGCCGCCGCGGCATCATACCGGCAGCAACCGTTCCCGCACCTGAGCGGCAATCCGCGCCGTCTCGCGCAGCGGCTCGATGCGGCCGTCGGTGTGCCAGTCCAGCCAGCGCGTCTGCAACCGCCCGCGCTCGCGCAGCGCCTGCTGGAAACGCGCCATGCGGCCCTGCGCCTGCGCGGCCAGGGCCACCGCCACCGGCATGCGCGTGGCGCACGCTTCGGACAACAGATTCACCGAATCGGGCGACACCACCACCCGGTTGGCCCAGCCCAGCAGCCCGGCATATGGATTGACGCCATCGCCACCGTCGCCCCAGATCACATGCGGAATGTCGTCAAAGGCACTGCGCAGTGCGCCCACCAGCGCGGCCGGCGTGCGTCGCGACGTGGTCGCCAGCAGGCTGCCGCCTTCGGCACGCACCTGCGCAGCCACCTGCTGGAACACCTGCACCATGTCCGGCTCGTGCCAGGGCGCATGCGGGGTAGGGCCACCCACCAGCAGCGCCGTGCGCGGGCCGGGCAGTTCACTGAAGGAGGCGAACGCGGCACGGCCACAGGCCAGCCAGTCGTCGTTGACCGGATTGAGGCTGCCCAGCAGGGTCAGCACATTGCCCCCGCGCAGAGCGTCGTGCTCGGGCACCACCACCAGGTCCCAGTGGCGCGCGCCGATACGCGGATCGAGGATCTGCACCACCTTGCTGCCGTGCCGCCGCAGTTCGCGCAGCGCCCCGGCTGCCTGCCGGCCGCAGCCGATCGCCAGTGACGGCGGTGTGGCGGCCAGTGCCGCGAAGGCCTCGCCATAGCCCTGCGCCATGCCGGGCAGCCAGCGGGGCGCCAGCCAGCGCCACGGTGCGCGCGGGCTGAGCACCAGCGGACGATGCGCCCCCAGCTTCAAGGCCGAGGCCAGGGCCACCGCCTGCCGCACATTGCCGGCACGGCCGTCAGTGATCGTCCAGGGCGGACTCCATCGTTTCACGTATGGCATTAATTCGTTTCAGTCAGGCTGGGTGTTGCAACTGTCACGACACTCTACACTGCCAGCCTTCGCCGATCCGCCCCGATTCCACTTTCTGGAGGCTTCATGTCCCACGCACTCAATGATGCTGCGCTCGACCAGTTGTTCCGTACCGCCCGCACCCAGAATGCCTTCCTCGACACGCCCGTCGAAGAGAGCCAGCTGCAGGCCCTGTACGAGCTGCTGAAGTGGGGCCCCACGGCCGCCAACTCGAGCCCGGCGCGCTTTGTGTTCGTGACGTCGCCCGAGGCCAAGGCCAAGCTCGCCCCGGCGCTGTCCGAAGGCAACCATGACAAGACCCTGGCCGCCCCGGTCACCGTCATCATCGCCTTCGACGAAGACTTCCACGAAAAGCTGCCCTACCTGTTCCCGCACGCCGACGCCAAGGCCTGGTTCGACGGCCCGCGCGAAGGCCGCACCGAGTCCGCGTTCCGCAATGGCAGCCTGCAGGGCGCCTACCTGATCCTGGCCGCCCGCGCGCTGGGTCTGGACGCCGGCCCGATGTCCGGTTTCGACCCGGCCAAGGTCGACGAAGCCTTCTTCAAGGGCACCACCATCAAGTCGAATTTCCTCGTCAATCTGGGGTACGGTGACCCGTCGGGCCTGTTCCCGCGCCTGCCGCGCCTGTCCTTCGACGAAGCCGCCCGCATCGAGTAAGCGTTTCCGCTGGATCCTGCCCGTCCGTGCGTGCGGACGGGTGGTTGCATTGCCTTCTTCCCTTCGAATCCGAGAGAGACCTGACATGACCGTGACCCGCAAACTGCTCCTGCCGCTGGCCCTGACCCTGGCCATCGCCGCCTGCTCCAAGCCGGCCGACGAAGCCGCCGCCCCGGCCGCCGACGCTGCCCCGGCCGCTGCCGAAACCACCACCCCGGCTGCCGATGCCGCTGCTGCCGCGCCGGCCGCCGAAGCGATCCAGATCGCCTCGGGCACCTACAAGCTCGACCCGACCCACACCGACGTGCTGGCGCAGTGGAGCCACTTCGGCTTCTCGCACCCGAGCGCCCACTTCGGCGCCGCCGAAGGCACCCTGGTGTATGACGCGGCCGACGTCACCAAGTCCACCGTGGAAGTGAAGCTGCCGCTGACCGGCCTCAACAGCTTCACCGCCAAGTTCGACGAGCACCTGAAGAGCGCCGACTTCTTCGACGCCGCCAAGTTCCCGGCCGCCACCTTCAAGAGCACCAAGGTGGAAGCTGCCGGCACCAACAAGCTGACCGTCACCGGCGACCTGACCATCAAGGACATCACCAAGCCGGTGACCCTGGACGTCACCATCAACGGCGGCGGCGAACACCCGATGGCCAAGGTCCCGGCGGCCGGCTTCGACGCCACCACCACCATCAAGCGCAGCGATTTTGGCGTGGGCGCATACGCCCCGAACGTCAGCGATGAAGTGACCATCCGCATCACCACCGAAGCCACCGGCGAAAAGCCGGCCGCGTGATCCATCCTCACTCGTCGTGAGATGCAGAAAGCCCGCCGCAAGGCGGGCTTTTTGTTGAAAGCGACACCGCGTCCCCGTAGAGCCGACCGTTGGTCGGCTGCTCTCCGCACCGCAACCGATAGCCTCTCATCGCGCCCCCCGGTAGAGCCGACCGTTGGTCGGCTGCTCTCCGCACCGCAACCGATAGCCACATCGCGCCCCCCGGTAGAGCCGACCGTTGGTCGGCTGCTCTCCGCACCGCAACCGATAGCCTCCCATCGCACCCCACACAGCAGCCGGGTAGAACCCGGCTCTACAATAAGCGCTGCATTTCGCAATCAAGGACGCCTACGTGCAAGACGCACAGTATTGGATGATGGAATTCTGGACCGGCCTCAGCCTGCTCGACCTGATCGGCGGCGCGGTCCTCGGCACGCTGATCGGCCTGCTGCTCGGCATCGCCACCTGGTTCGCCCTGCGCCGCCGCCGCTGGCTGGCACGCGAGCGACGTTGGCACCACTGGCTGATCGCCAGCTACGCCGTTGTACTCCCCCTGTTCTTCGCCTTCACCGGCCTGCAGCTCGGCTTCGCCGCAGGCGCCCAGCGCGCCCTCTACAAGCAGATCGACCACTTCCAGCCGCACCTGCAGACCCTGGTGGGCAGTTGGCAGCAGGAGTTCGAGCGCTCGCTCGACGACCAGTCCCTGGCCGCACTCATGCGCAGCGATGCCACCGTGCACGAGGTCGCACGCGATGCCGTCGATGCCTACCTCACCGACCACCCGCTGCCGGGCGCCGAGTACCTGCAGGGCGAAGGCTGGGTGATGCGCTGGACGCGTGACGGCCTGCAGCGCCTGCGGGGCGCATTGATGTCCGAATGGGTGGAAGACAGCCTTGCCAAGCAGGCCGGCCGCACGGGGGTGGACAAGGCCGTCTTCCGCGAAGCCCTCGGCATGCGCATGAACGAGCTGCTGCACACCCAGGGCGTGATCCGCCTGCTCAAGGCCCAGCTCACCTCCATGATGCCCGGCCTGTATCTGGGCCTGCTGCTCCCGCTGCTCATCGTCATGGCGCTGGTGCTGCTGGAAATCTGGCTAGCCCACCGCTTCAACTGGCGCCGCACCGCAACAGCCTCGACGACCGCGACGACCCCGTAGAGCCGAGCTCTGCTCGGCTGCCGTCCGTTCCGGCACCGATATCCTTCGTCGCGCTGCGCGCGACAGCCGGGCAGAGCCCGGCTCTACGGTCCCGGCACCGATACCCCAAACGCGCCCCTGGTAGAGCCGACCGTTGGTCGGCTGCCGTCCGTTCCGGCACCGATATCCTTCATCGCGCTACGCGCGACAGCCGGGCAGAGCCCGGCTCTACGGTTCCGACACCGATAGCCCCGACGCGCCCGTTGGTAGAGCCGACCGTTGGTCGGCTGCCTTCCGTTCCGACACCGATATCCATCGTCGCGCTTCGCGCGACAGCCGGGCAGAGCCCGGCTCTACGGGTCCGGCACCGATACCTTCAACGCGCCCCCTGGTAGAGCCGACCGTTGGTCGGCTGCCGTCCGTTCCGACACCGATATCCTTCATCGCGCTACGCGCGACAGCCGGGCAGAGCCCGGCTCTACGGTTCCGGCACCGATATCCCCGCCGCGCCCCTTGGTAGAGCCGACCGTTGGTCGGCTGCCGTCCGTTCCGACACCGATATCCTTCGTCGCGCTCCATCCCCCCGCCTCACACCAACGCCGCAGCCACCTTGCCCAGCCACAGCGTGGTGAAATCGGTCGGGGTGCGGCGTGCCGGCGCGGTCAGCCCGCTGTCGCGCAGGAACGCATGGGTGGCCTGGGCGAAGTTCTGCCGCGCGATCAGCGCCGCCTGCTTCACCGTTGCCTGCTGCTTGCGCAGCTGCACGATCTGCAGACTCGGCTTACCCGGCACCGCGTACTTCTGGTAGCGGCGCAGCTCATCGGCCACCAGCGCGATATCGGCGTTGGCCTTCACCAGCGCCAGCTGCGACTGCGCCAGCGGCACCAGCGCCGCACGCAGCGGCGCCACATTGCCGCCCACCGACGGTGCCAGCGCCACCAGCGCGGCATCCAGCGGGGCATCGGCGCGCTCGGCACGGTCGATCAGATCGGCCAGTGCCGAAGGAGAAACTGCTTGCATGGAAAGGCACCGGCCCAAAACGCGATTGTCGCATTCGCAGCCGGTGCCCGTCGCGGCTCAGTCGCCGTCGTGCTCGTCGGCGTGGGCCTTCCAGTAACCGGTCGAGCGGATCCACTCCTTCGGCACCCCCAGATGGCCCTCGATGTACTTGCGCATCATCCGCGCCCGGCGCGACTCGGTGGCAATCCAGTAGAACGTATCGCCGTCGGGCGTCTCGAAATCGGTCAGCACGTCTTCCAGCAGCGTACTGCTGGCCGCATCGAAACCATTGCGTTCCAGCCACGACACCCGGATACGGTCGTCCTCCGGCAGCTCCTGGCGGTCACCCGATTCGGGAATCTCGATATACACATCGGCCTGCGCCGTCTCCGGCAGCGTCTCCAGCCAGCGCCCGATCGCCGGCAGCGCGGTCTCATCGCCAATCAGCACATACGTGTCGAAATCCCGCGCCGTCATATGCGAACCACGCGGCCCGCCCACGGCAATCGCATCACCCGGCTGCGCATTGGCTGCCCAGCTCGACGCCACCCCGTGGCCGTGCATCACGAAGTCCAGCGCCAGCTCCCCGGCCTCCAGATCCCACCAGCGCGGCGTGTAGTCGCGGGCCGGCGACGGCACCTGGCCTTCCGGGTAGCGCGGGCCTTCCGGCGTCATCGTCGGCACCACGAACTGGCCTTCCGCGTTGGGGAAGAACAGCTTCACGTGGTCATCCGGCGAGGGCGAGTCGAAGCCGGCCAGCGCCTCGCCACCCACGATCACCCGGCGCATGCACGGGCTGATTTCCTCGGTGCGCAGCACCTGCAGGGGGCGGAACTTCACGGTATGACGGAGCAGTCGGTGTTCATGCAGAGCCATCGGAGCAATCCTGTTTCGGTGCCGCAGCGGCGGCGAAGGGGAGGGTGGACCTGGCGGGCGGAGGCTGGCTGGGTCGTAAAAGAAGAAAGGGGGTCAACGCGCCTGCGCACGCACCCGCGCGGCGGCCTCGCGCAGGGCCTGCGCCACCTCGGCGGCGCTGTCGTCCTGCCAGCGCCCGTGGCACAGCCCCAACGCATGCTTCAGCTCGCGCAGCGCCTCGCGCACCACCGGCGGCAGGTTGGCCTTGGTGATCGCCCGCGCGCTGTGGCGCACGCGCTGCAGCGCCGCGTCCACCTCCTCGCGCTCGGCGGCCAGATGGGTCTGGCCCAAGGCGCTCAGGCGATACCGCCGGCGCCCGCCATCCTCCACCGCGTTCACCCAGCCGGCCGTCTCGAACTGCGCCAGCACCGGGTAGATCGAGCCCGCGCTCGGCGTGTAGGCGCGCACGAACATCTCGCTGATCAGCTGGATCAGCTCATAGCCGTGGCGCGGCTGCTCGGCCAGCAGGGACAGCACCAGCAGGCGCAGGTCGCCACGGCTGAGGGGCCGGGCGGTCAGCGGGCGGGCAGGGCGGTCCAGATCGCGGGCAGAGGTCATTTCGATATATCGAATGAAGTAACGGAACGATATATCGAAAACCGCCCGCAAGCCAGCAACGGCCCACGCACGGCAGGGATGCGTTCAGCTCATTCCGCCGTGCGACGGTGCGTGTGCCTGATGGAACAGTGGGCGCGGGCGGCCCCTCACGCGCAAGGTTCCACGGCCGCCGCCAACGCCGCGCGCGCGGGGCGTACAGCCCGCCCGATCACGCCGCATGCCTGAAAAACAGCCATTCCCCGCGCCCGGCCTGTCCAGCGGTGTCCTCCCGTCGCCGCCGTGTCATCGCCTTCGCCGATGCTCACCGTGCGTGTGGAACCTGTTTGCCGCCCTCCGCGCGCTGTCGCGCACTGTCCGCCAGGACAGCCCCGCACCCTTCCATACGCAGGCGTAGCGAAGTGCGCAAAGCCTATCGTGCGCTACACTTTGCGGCTAGAAATCTAAAACAGTCGCGCGCGTGCGTGCGGTCATGGGAGCGCAAATGAACTGGTTGAACGAGGTGCTGAACAACGACCCGAATCCTGTGGAAACCCAGGAATGGATCGAGTCGCTGAAGGCCGTTATTGATGTCGAGGGCCCCGAGCGCGCGCATCAACTGTTGGAAGGCATGGTGGAACTGACCCGTCGTTCGGGCGCCTACCTGCCGTTCTCTCCCACCACCGAATACGTGAACACCATCGCGCCGACCCTCGAGGCCAAGAGCCCGGGCAACGCCGAACTGGAATGGCGCATTCGTTCCATCATCCGCTGGAACGCGATGGCCACCGTGGTGCGCGCCAACCGCAAGCCGGGCGACCTGGGCGGCCACATCGCCAGCTTCGCCTCCGGCGCCACGCTGTATGACGTGGGCTTCAACCACTTCTGGCGCGCCCCGAGCGAAAACCACCCGGGCGACCTGCTCTTCATCCAGGGCCACAGCGCCCCGGGCATCTACGCCCGCGCCTTCCTGGAAGGCCGCATCGACGAGCAGCAGCTCGACAAGTTCCGCATGGAAGTGGACGGCGGTGGCCTCTCCAGCTACCCGCACCCGTGGCTGATGCCGGACTTCTGGCAGACCCCCACCGTGTCGATGGGCCTGGGCCCGCTGGCCGCCATCTACCAGGCGCAGTTCATGCGCTACCTGGAAAACCGTGGCCTGATCGAGAAGTCCGACCGCAAGGTGTGGTGCTTCATCGGCGACGGCGAGAGCGACGAGCCGGAAACCCTCGGCGCCATCGCGCTGGCCGGCCGTGAAGGCCTGGACAACCTGATCTTCGTGGTCAACTGCAACCTGCAGCGCCTCGACGGCCCGGTGCGCGGCAACGGCAAGATCATCCAGGAACTGGAAGGCGTGTTCCGTGGCGGCGGCTGGAATGTCATCAAGCTGCTGTGGGGCGGTTACTGGGATGCCCTGCTGGCCAAGGACACCAACGGCGTCCTGCGCAAGCTGATGATGGAAACCGTCGACGGCGAATACCAGAACTGCAAGGCCTTCGGCGGCGCGTACACGCGCGAGCATTTCTTCGGCAAGTACCCGGAAACCGCTGCAATGGTGGCCGGTCTGTCCGACGACGATATCTGGCGCCTCAACCGTGGTGGCCACGACCCGCACAAGGTGTACGCCGCCTACCACCAGGCCGTGAACACCAAGGGCATGCCGACCGTGATCCTGGCCAAGACGGTCAAGGGCTACGGCATGGGCAGCGCCGGCGAGGCGCTCAACCCCACCCACCAGACCAAGAAGCTGGACGACGAAGCCGTCAAGCACTTCCGCGACCGCTTCAACATCCCGGTGACCGACGCGCAGCTGGCCGACGGCCAGGTGCCGTTCTACCACCCGGGCCCGGATTCGCCGGAAGTGCAGTATCTGCAGGAGCGTCGCGCCTCGCTGGGCGGCTACCTGCCGCAGCGTCGCCGCAAGGCCACCAAGAGCTTCAACGCACCGAAGCTGGAAACCTACGAGCGCCTGCTCAAGAGCAGCGGCGAGCGCAGCTACTCCACCACGATGGCCTTCGTGCAGAGCCTGAACATCACCCTGCGCGACAAGGAACTGGGCCCGCACATCGTGCCGATCGTGGCCGACGAAGCCCGTACCTTCGGTATGGAAGGCCTGTTCCGCCAGATCGGCATCTACGCGCCGTTCGGCCAGAAGTACAAGCCGGTCGACGCTGACCAGCTCATGTTCTACCGCGAAGACCAGAGCGGCCAGGTGCTGCAGCAGGGCATCAGCGAGCCGGGCGCCATCAGCTCCTGGATGGCTGCCGGTACCAGCTACTCGGTCTCCAACGTGCCGATGCTGCCGTTCTACATCTACTACTCGATGTTCGGCTTCCAGCGCGTGGGCGACATCGCCTGGCAGGCAGCGGACATGCGTACCCGCGGCTTCCTGCTTGGCGGCACCGCCGGCCGCACCACGCTGAACGGTGAAGGCCTGCAGCACGAAGACGGCCACAGCCACCTGTTCGCCGGCGGCATCCCCAACGTTCGCAGCTACGACCCGACCTTCGGTTACGAAGTGACGGTGATCCTCCAGCACGGCACCAAGGCCATGATGGAAGACCAGATCGATGAGTACTACTACATCACCCTGATGAACGAAAACTACACCCACCCGGAAATGCCGGAAGGTGCAGCGGACTCCATCGTGAAGGGCATGTACCTGCTCACCGACGCCGGCAAGCCGAAGAAGGGCGAGCTGCGCGTGCAGCTGCTGGGTTCGGGCACCATCCTGCGCGAAGCCATTGAAGCGGCCGCGCTGCTGGAGAAGGATTTCGGCGTCACCGCCGACATCTGGAGCTGCCCGAGCTTCAACGAGCTGCGCCGCGATGGTTTCGACGCCGAGCGTTGGAACCGCCTGCACCCGGAAGCCGACCAGCGCGTGCCGTTCGTGACGCAGCTGCTGGAAGGCCGCCAGGGCCCGGCCATTGCCGCCACCGACTACGTGCGCGCCTACGCCGACCAGATCCGCGCCTTCGTGCCGATGTCCTACACCGCCCTGGGCACCGACGGCTTCGGCCGCTCGGACACCCGCGCCAACCTGCGCCGCTTCTTCGAGGTTGACCGGTACTACATCGCGCACGCCGCGATTGCAGCGCTGGCCAAGGAAGGGAAGATGACCGGGAAGGATGTGGCCCGGGCGATCAAGCAGTACAAGATTGATCCTGAGAAGGCTAATCCTGTCGGGGTTTGACCGTTAGACGTTGCTTTCTCTCAAAGGGGCTTCTGACAAATCAGAGGCCCCTTTTGTTAAAGAGTGATCAAGGTTTCGTTGCATTCGTGCCATTACTCATGGTATTTATCCACTGCGCGGCCCGTAGGGCCGTTCATGGCAGTCGACACTTAAGGTATGCAGAGTTTCGCTCATTCTGAATGGATGGGCGCCCGTAAGGGCTCCAGAGGGAAACCTCAGTCTCCCGCCCCGAAATACAGGAGCGGAGAATGGACGGCCTAACCAGGGATTGGAACGCAGTTGCTCTGTGTGCTGTCGATCTACATGTACTCCAATCCGTTTCGGTCCTGGATGAGGACTGGGTTAGGCATGTCTCATCGCTACTTTTAACCTTTTCTGTTGGGACAGATGTTGGGAAAGGACTCCATGTCAATCCGAGGAAAGGCTGGGCCGATTCGTTCGGTCGAGAAGCTGGCGGCAGCACTGAGGCTCCCTGATTCATTGTTGCTGAACGTCGCATCTCGCGGAGATGATCTGAACTATAGGCCTGCGAAAGCGCCTGCCAGACGCGGGGGGCGCCCGCGATTGGTCTTTAGTCCCTCGAAGGACATAAGGCTAATCCAGCGTCGAATTGTGAGCACATTCTTTAAGAATCCGCGAGTCATATCCTGGCCGCCGTTTCTCTACGGAGGAATACACAAGGATTCACTTCCGCGCGGTGATCGCAGAGATCATGTGGCGTGCGCAGCGCGCCATTGTGGGTCCAAGAGTATTCTAAAGCTTGATATCGAAGATTTTTTTGGGAATGTTACTTTCGATCACGTCGAAGATATATTTACGCAGCTTCTTGGCTGGGACGGCGCGGCTGCTCATCTCGCTGCGCGTCTAACTACGAGAGATGGAGTCCTTCCGCAGGGTGGTATCACGTCTAGCTACCTCGCTCTCCTATGTCTGCATGATGTCGAGCCAATGCTAGTGAGGACGCTCGCATACAAAAAACTCACCTACACGCGTTATGTGGATGACATAACAATTTCATCATTCTCATACACGCAAAATTTTGATGGGATTCGGCGAATAGTTGAGCAGCAGCTGGCCGCGAAAGGTTTCACCATCAATGCCTCTAAGGTGGAGGACCTAACGGTTGGGCTGGAGGCGCTCAGTGTTCACGGGCTAAACGTTGCATTCGCCGCTCCAGTACTTCCGAAGAGTGAGGTTAAGAGAGTTCGCTCTGTATGCAGGCAGGCCATCTTGGACGCTCGAGAAGTGGGGCGAAGATCCATAAGCTACCGTAGGCGCTACAGTCGTGCGATGGGTCTGGTAAATAAATTGGCAAGAGTAAAGAGTTCAGCCCATCTGCCGTTGGTGAAAAGGCTGCGCGATGTATCTCCATTGCCATCCTATGCGGACTTTACATACGCTACGCAAATATCATACGAGATGCGTGAGCACTATGAAAAGAAGAGGGCAACCTTCTGGTACTGGCGGCGCTTCAATAGGTTAATGGATAGGTTGAGCCTAATAAAAGTTGAAGATCCTGCCTGGGCAGCTACGCTTCGAAAATATATGGTTTCTCATTTTTCTCCAGAGTATACGCCCAGGTGAAGCTTCCATTGTGGCCTTCCAAGTGCATTCGACGATTCGACGGATGGTTGACATCAAGTAAGGTCCTTGTTGCCATAGTCGCCATATTCATAGCTTCGATATGCTTGAGTTTGTTAATTACATTAATTAACTTGAAGCACTATTGGCTGTCCTATGATTTTTGCTTGGAAGTTCAGTGCTTTAATGAGATTCCATCTGCTTTTGGAGTCCAGGTGAGGCTGGCGAAACTGGGAGTCGCTGGGGCTTCTTTCGTGGCACTTATATTTGGGTCGTATCTCGCCCTCAAGAGCTATCTCACAGCTGCAGAGGTAGGCGCCTTCGGGAATAGAATCGCACATGTGGGACTATTTGAGCGGTTTGTGCAGGTGGAGCTGGGTAGAAAGAGACGTTTGAATGCATCAAGTGTTGATGTCTATTCGCTCTATCGGTTAATGTTTAACGGAAGTAACTCAAACTCGAGCGAGGCATCAGTCGAGTTCGTGAAGGCCATTCTGTCCGTGCATGAAGTAATGGCATCCTCTTCAAGAAGGTACTCTGAAGACCCTGCATACGGGTTCGAGACTCACAGGGGATCAATGATTTCTGCTCTTTCAGAAGTTCACATAACGATGGATAGGCTCCCTCGAATGGATTTTCTGGAAGTCGAGGATGAGGTTGTTGATTTTATCGGAGTCTTGGGACTCGTTTTTGCTCCAACCACTTCGCCATCCTCTATGCCTGTCAGGCTCTACCGCTAGAGAAATGCTCTAGGTACGCTGCTCGCGCATCACAGCGCCAAGTGGAATATCGGAAGTGGCGATTATTCATCGCGAGTGATCCTCTCCGCAGTAATTAGGTGCTAGGCAGAGCTGAGTTGAATAGCCGTTGTCTTACTCTGCTGGTTACGAGACTGCTGATTCAATGCAGACAGATGCAGAACACGATTCAGGCGTGCGAGGTGGTCGATCAATTGCGGGGAGGTGGTCGCCGCGAAGCCATCGAGTAGTGCAGTCTGGTTTGCGTCAGAACGGCGCCGTCCAGGCCTGGCCTGCCCCCACGTCGAAGGCTAGCTAGCACTACCTACCACGCACACTGAGACCTGTGCCATCCCAGAAGCTCTGCGCTCACAGCCAGATGCTCTGCTACCGGCTGCCCCAGCCTTGAGCCGTCTAGCTGTCCGTACTCCGTGTCACGAAGGGTAGGGGCCGCCAGAACAATCTTTGTCTCCGGCTCCACACTGATGAGATACAGATCGAAGAGGGTGTGAACATCGGCCCGGAGCAGAAGCCCGTTCGAGAGAGAGTTCGTTGCCGCACCCTGATAGGGATAGACGTGTGCCGCCTCGAGCACATCCACCACGCCACATCCTGTTATTGCACATCTGCCTGCGTAGGCTTCGAGGAGGGCAGTGCGGAACGATGCCTGACCTTGGCGGCGGACGATAGTCGCTAGCACCCTGCGTCTTTGGTCCTCGGCATCCAACGGAGAGAATGCAAGCGACTCCTCCGCGGACTGCCTCTCCTCTTGAAGCTGGGCGCGCGTTCTCCCCGTAGTTACAGTGGCACTATCAGTCAGTGGCGTCCCCCCAAGCAGCTTGATCAACTGGCCGGTTACTTCTGGGCCCACGTTCGCAGCTGGGCGAAGTCCCGAGAGCCACGGCTGCTTTAGCTGGTCAAGGACATGCGAGATGTTCTGCATCCGGTACTCCCAAGCCTTCGGAGTACGTCCGTGCTGTTCGGCCAGTTCGCGATAGACCTGAGCCTTGTTCACTGTAAGGCCCTGTGCAGCCCTTCGCTGCATCATCCGGTATGCCCCCACTGCAGCAACCAACTGATCCTGGGTCCAATCGCTCATGCCCGCCATCATTAGTCCTATTGGAATCGCAGATTCAATAGGCTTTAAGTATGCCGAAGATCGCGCGGTGGTGGCGCAATTAGCCCGCTAGCTACTTAGCGCGAGCCCTTGGGGCGGCCAGAACGTATCCACCCGACAAAGCTCGTAGTCTTCTCCAAACGCCAACGCGGCCTCCCTAGCCGGCAAGTCCGCATAGCACTCCAGCAGGAACTGATCCATCCCGGCATCCGCATGGTCGATGGCAAAGAAGCCCAACATGGCTTCGTCGAAGTCCTCTAGCCACTCCGAGTCAATTCTGTACATCCGCAGTCCTCCCGATAGGCGAGGGAGGATGCGCTTACCCCGTCACAAAGGCTGCGACTGAACAGAGCCGATTGCGCCAACCTGTAGATGGCGTCAACCAAACGCCTCCAGATCAACAGAAACAAGCGATTTCCCAACATCCGCATCAACCCGCATGGTGCACACCGGAGCGTAGAAACTCCTCTAGCAGGAAAATGTTGGACGTCCCACGTCGGGAGGGTGGCTAATACAACACCCCCTGTGGAAATACGCCCGCCGGTTCCTGCTAGACGGTTTCTAACCTCCCGACACCCTCGCCATCCCGGCGAGGGCACGCCATGCCGGAGGTCCAACATGCTGACGTCATTCATCGAGTCACCCTTCTTCGAGCCCCCCAAGCGAAAGCCCTACATCCGGCCCGCGCGCTTCAACCGCGTGGGTTCGTTGTTCTATCCCTTCCGCGAGGAACACGGCACCAACGAGCTCGTGCCCTACATCCGGCTGCGCGGCCGCTGGCTGGACAGCCTCGGCTTCGACATCGGTTCCCGCCTGAGCGTGGAGACCACCCCCGGCAGCATCATCCTCACGGTGGTCGAGCGGCCCGTAGTGGTGCCCCCGAAGATCCCCAGGAAGCTGCAGCGGCAAGCCCGCTGAGCGGCAGCGCCCACCTTCGCGGTGGGCATCGGCACGGCCACCAACCGGTATGCCGCGTACGCCACACGGACTTATGGCGGCACGGAGTACCACGGCCCGGCAGCGCCGCGCTGGAACAGACACAAACCAACACGTCTCTGCGCCGCAGGCGCGGTACGGGTGTGCCTTCAACTTCACTACCCAGCAGTGGGAGGAACTCATGAACGAGAGTGTCTTCATGCAGCTAGAGATGGACGCCGGCCTGCGTGCCCGCTTCCAGCAGGCAGCGGCGCGCGAACGGCGCCCTGCCGCACAGGTGCTCCAACGCTTGATGCGCGAGTATGTGGCGCGGCAAGCCGGCCACGGCACTACCGGCGAAGCCGGAAGCGCTGAGCCGGCCGAGCGCGCAGGCGGGACGGCAGCTTGCAATGACGCCGCAGCCACCGGCCTGCCTGAGCCACCGCCGAACCTGGACAGCGGCGACCGGGACTTGGAGGCGTTGGCACGCCGGCAGCACGGGTGGAGCGCGTGTCCGTTCGGCACCCGATGATGGCCGCGTGCCCTCGATCATCCTGATAAGCGGGAAGACGGGGAGCCCGTGCAACCTGCGGGCTCACCCGGTCTGTCGCAATGCGGCGCCTAGGAATCTGTGCGTCGCACTCGAACCGTGAACCCACGCAAGCCGCCTCTGTGAGCCACATCAATAGGCGCGCGCCGAGCCACTGCTAGCCTTCCAGCCTCACGGAGGAGACCTCATGCTCACGCTGGATGCACGACAGGAAGCGCTGCTGCGCCTGCCATACCCCGTAACGTTCCTGCCCAGATTGGCTGACGAAATCCGCCGCGACATGCCGGAGCGGGTGATCGGCCTGGACAACCGCGCATTGGCTGCTGAAACCGAGCGCTGCTACACCTACGCCGCCTACGAGCTGGGCATCACCCGCCTGCCGGTGCTGGTGCAGTGGACGAAGACCGACGTCGGTAGTGGAGGTGCGCTGCACCGCGACCTGACGGTGGATCTGGCCATACGCCATGCAGGCGACCCCAATCTGGCTGCCGCCGATCTGCTGGCCGCCCTGGCCGCCTCGCATCGCTGGCCCACGCCACGGAGCGGTGCGTAATGGCAGCCACGCCCGCACCCGCCGTGGGAAAGGTGCTTGAGCTGCTCGGCAAGGCGGCTGCAGCGGCGGCGGCAGCGGTGGGCATCAAGGACGCGGTGAAGGATCGGCCCGGCACCCGAGCGCGCGAGGCGGACTGCTCGGAGGTGTCCGATGACGCCGACTGCGACCAGTGCCTGCTGGTCAACGGACGGATCGGGCCGCCGCCCACCCCGCGCTACATCGCCAAGAGCAACCGCATCAACTACGACTACCAGCTCTACGTTGCGAACCTGTACGCGGGGCCGGAGCGGTTTGGCTATGTGAGGGCTGGGGACAACTCGAACAGCATCGTCAACATCGAGCTCTCGATGCTGAAGGACTTCTTTGGGACGGGTGGGAAGTACACCACATTGGAGTGGATGTTCGGTGGGGTCGCGTTTGACGGGTTCTGGCGAAAAAAGTGCACTGTCATCGAGACCAAGGCGAACTACGGTCACTTTTTGAATGAGGAGGGAGAGCCCAAGGCTCAGTTCATGCTGAAGGAGATAACTGGATGGCGCGCCGCATTCTTTGTCCAACTCAACGCAATTGCACCAACGGCCCCTCAAGGGTCGCTTGAGTGGCATTTCATGGACGAACGCGTGTATGTCGCCGCAATAACTCACGCGAGGCTTCCCGCTGCATCAGCAAGACTGACTCCATTCCCACACGGCCTAATCGTATGAACATCACACTCACGTGCAGTCTTCCCGCGATGCACCTCGATGCGAAAGAGGCATACCTTGAGGCAGCTGGATGGGTCGACCGACTGGCCTCCGTGCACTCTCATTTCGAAGAGTGGTGGGTGCTGCCGGACGGTCCAACTGATCGTCCTGTTGGCTTCCGGGACGCCAAAGCGACGCTCTTATCGATCCAAAAGGCAGACGAGTCCTTCTACCAGGAGTATCCGGGTGCGAATGCGCTTGGGAGTACTGGACTAGTTCTCACCAACGGGCGAACTGAGCAGCTCTGGAAGGAGCGGGGGAAGGTCGCGCTGGTAGTGCAGCCTGCATCCGGTGACGTAACGTTGGCGATCTACCGCATAGGAGCGGTGTATCAGTCGCCAGGTCAGATGGCGTGGTCTCTTCTAAAGGCCCTCTGTTCGGACCCGCGTGTGACCTATGCAAGAACGAACGTACAGGCCCTGGTCGCTGGCAGGCTAGTCACCTACAGCATTGATTGCTCAGTCTATCCACACCGCGACTTCCTGGGATGGATGGGCTACGTGGACAAGCCGCTATCCGCCGACCAATTACCACAAGCGACGCGCTTGGAAGCGCAGGGCCGCGGCACGCTGATTCTTGCAACGGAAGTGCTGGATCTTGCCGATCACGCAGCTATCGAGCAAACGAATAGAACTGAGATCGGCCTTGCCGAGCTTGGCCTTCTTCCTGTGATTGATCCGAGTCTCAGGTAGCCCAATGCATGTCGTACATAGAGTTCCATTGCCCTCGGTGGGCATCCTCAGAATGTCGGTTTGCCACCACCACCGCAAAAGGCGTTCTACAGTGAAAGTCACGCTTGTCTGTAAGGAGGTGTCGGCGAAACTGACGCCAGCCATGATCTACGAGGAGGCGCACCGACGGGTAAACGCGCTGGCCACGGTCCATTCACACTTCGAACAATGGTCGCTGATGCCATCCTCCGCTGATGAGGCAGATATTCCTATGTCCGACCGAGAGCAGATCATCACGCGCATCGAAGCCAGAAGTGCCTACTTTGACAAGCAGTATCCAGGCGCGAGTTCCCTCGCGAACCATAGCATTCTGCTGACGAACGCGCCGGACGAAGCGAGCTGGCGTGAGCGAGGAAGTGTTGCGCTCTCGATCAGGCCGGGGATGGGCGAGTTGAGGCTGGAGATCAATCGAATAGAGCAGATCTACGACTTCCCGTGCGACGTAACTTGGGGGCTGCTCAAGGTGCTCACGTCCAGACCGCAGGCGACCTTTGCGCAAACCCATGTCCAGCAGGCAAAGGGAGGAGAGAGGCGACACTACAGCAGCCAGCTGGCGGCGTTTCAGTATGGCGATTTCATGGGCTGGATGGGGTACGTAGACCAGCCCGTCAGTGCCCAGCAGATTCCCGATGCGGCCCGTGTGGAGCGTCATGGTCCAGGAACACTGATTCTGGCTACGGAGTCGATGGACCTTTTCGACGCGCACTCAGTTGAGCAGGTCAACCGGGTCGAGATCGCAATGGCCCAGCTAGGTCTCTTGGCGGTGAGAGGAGCTGGTCTTGGAGGGTGATGCGGTGTTCTCGTTGGTACGCCCGCATTTGAAGCGCCGATTCCGCTGACGCAGCTCTCCAGACGATCTACATCCCAATGAGGTACGCCACATGAACATCATCATCTCCTGCCAGATAGTGCCGCGCGTACTGACCGCGGCTGAGACGTACGACTACTCGGCTGGTCTGATCGCACGCCTGGCGGCAGCTCATGTTGGCTTCCAGCACTGGTGGTCAATGCTTGCCAAGCCTACTGACACGCGCATTGCGTTTGATGATCGGGCGCGGATGACAGCCTGGATACAGGCAGGCAAGGACGCGTTCCAGCTCGAGTACCCGAATGCATCTCTTTCCTTGAGCGGCGGTGTACTGCTCACGAACGTCACAAGCGAGGCAGAGTGGTTGGCGCGCGGCAGCATTTCACTTTCCATCAATCCGGGACCCGGAAACGTGCGGCTGGAGATCTGCCGTATTGAAGAGGTCTTTCCCTCGCCGACTGAACTGGTATGGGCCTCACTACGCGCACTAGCGTACGATTCGAGGGCCATCGTTGTGAACACGAATGTCCAGCAGGGCTGGGGTGGAGAGAGAAAGCTCTACAGCCTCCACTGCGGTGTCTTTCCGCACAGAGAGTTCCTGGGCTGGATGGGCTATGTGGATCAACCTGTCGATGAATCTCAGGTTCCTGACGCGGCACGCGTGGAACGGCATGGGCGGGGAACGATGATCATGGCGACAGAAGATGCAGATCTGTTCAATGCCCGCTCGGTGGAGCAGATGAACCGGGTTGAGATCCGACTTGCAGAGCTTGGCCTTCTCCCAGTGACCGATGCGCACTTGGGCGGGTAAGTAATGGCGACCACTGCACCTGCCGTCTTGACGTTGACCCAGTTGCTGGTCAAAGCCGCTGCGGTCGTGGCGGCATCGATGCGTAACAGGGTGGTCCTTAAGGATTCGCCGGTCACCGTAACCCGCGATGCGGCCTGTCTGGAGGATGCCTCGAATGGAACTGCCCCCTTTGCTCTGGGCATCAACCTGTGAAGATTGTCATGAACTGCTACCTGCCTTCGACGCGCTCTGATTCCGCGGAGGTCCATCGTCAAGCCACAGCGTTGGTTGGGCGGCTGTCCCAAGTGCACGCCGACTTCAGCAAGTGGTGGGTGGTGCCCGACGGACCAAAAGACCCTTACATCCCACTCGACGATGCCGATGCTGCCTCGGCCTCAATTCGACGATCTGATCGAAGGTTCTTCAAGGAGTTTCCCGGCGCGGAATCTGATGGAAGCATCGGTGTTCTACTCACGAATTCAGGAAGCGACAAGCAGTGGCGTGAGCGAGGAAATGTATTCCTTTCGGTAAAGCCCTCATTGGGGCGCATCTGCCTTGAGATCTCGCGAGTAAGCGAGATGTATGCCTCGCCTGGAGATGTCGTCTGGTCGCTACTGAGGGCGCTCTCGTCCGATCCGCGTGTGACCTTTGCAAACACGAATATTGTACAAATGGTTGCGGAGGAGATCATGCTCTACAGCTACGATCGGTCCGTCTATCGGCACCGGGAATTCCTAGGTTGGATGGGCTTCGTCCATGATGGTCTAACGCCAGCGCAGTTGCCAGAAGCGGTGCGGACGGAGTGGCACGGCGCGGGTACCCTCATCCTCGCCACTGAACTTCTGGACCTGTCCAGCTCCGCTGCTGTGGAGCAGGTGAACCGCGTCGAGATGAAGCTGGCCGAGCGTGGGCTTCTGCCATTGACTGATGCGCGGTTGGGCGAATAGCCGGCGAGTAGGCCGAGTGCGCTTCAATGAGAGTGCCTGCACGCTGTATGGATGCGCATTCACGCATCGGCGAACCCGCCGAGCATCTCGGAGCGGCGTGGCCTCTTGCCCCCGCTCCAGGCAGGTCTCACCAACTAGTTGCTTAGCGCAGAGAGTTCAACCTGCCGAGTCGCTTCCGGGGGAAGATCTCTGGTGCCAAATGTCTGTGTCAGAGAGAACATCTCCTGATGGGACTCCTCAAGGGCCTTGGGCCATTCGGCCATATTCTGGGGAAGGCAGCGAACGATATGATGAGAGAGGGCGGCATCCTTGAAGGCGAACTGCATGGTTTGGCGGATCATGTCAGGTGACCCCTGCGACGCAAGTACGAGATAGGTTCTCAGCGCGTGTGCCACATCCTGGTTGCGCGTTGCGATCACATTCGCCCAGTCGCAGGTTGCCTGGATGCCTTCAATGCCTGGAACGAAGCCTGTAGTCCGCCAGCCTTCATAGCTTGCATAGTCGATGTAGCGAAGGCAGGCAATGAATGCAGCCGCGACGGGAATGAAGGTGCTGCGTGCTCCCAGTGCCGCAGCTGCGGCATGCAATCGCGAAAATGCCTGAGCTTGGTCGCGCAACTTAAGACCGAAGGCGTTGGCTATGTGCTCGAAGTAGGCGCTAGCCTCGAGCTGCGCCTGGGCTCGGCGCTTGTTCCCGACCAAGAGCGGTGTCCTGTAGATGTTTGAAAGGACGTTTGGCCACTGCGCATCTGGAAGGTCTGCTGATTCAAGGGTTTCAAACGAATGTCGCAGCAACCGGTTAAAGGACATGTTGTCAGGCGCGGGAAGGTACATCTCGAGGTCGAAGAACTTTCGAAGGTAGCGCTCACCGTCAACCGTTGGTCCGTAAAGACTCCTCACGGCTTCCTGCAGGTTTTCACCATCGATGGCGATCACGAAGAGGTAGCCGCGCAGGTCAAAGAAGTGTTTGACCCGCTCGAGGAGCCGGATGGCGTAGTCGGGCCGGCATCGGTCAAGCTCGTCGATGATGACCACCACCTTCTGGCCGTGCGTAGACCGGGCGACGCCGTCGCCATCAAGCCTGAGCAACCGATCGCGAGCATTCTCAAGTTCCTTGCACAGGCTCTGATGTGCGTCGCGCTTTTCTTGATTGGCGTCGAAGAGCGCCTGACCGAGCTCTCCAATCCCCTCTGCAAAGTTCGAGGCCGCACCTGCCGTGAAGGCATCAGCCGTGGCGCCCACAATCTTGGCCAAGGGGGCAATCACTTTGCCCGCGTAGCCGAACATCCATTTGCCGGCCTCCTTGGCAGCGGAGATCTCAGCATCATCCAGGCTTTTGTCGGAGAGAAGCCGCTGCTCGACCGCAGAGATCAACGCGTACAGGGGATCTTCGTAGTAGTCGTACTTCCATGCGTCTACAAAAATGACAGGCACTCGCGGTGCACGGCCTTGGAGCTCGGCCTCCAACCGTCTGAGGAACACCGACTTGCCGCTTCCCCACTCACCCTTCAAGGAAATCACGTACGGCTGCGAGATCCCTTCGATCATGTCCGAAAGGATCTGGCCGAAGTGCTGGCGGCCCAGTACATCATCCTTCCAGGGGTCTTTCGGATCGATTGATGGGAGATCGAGCTTCTTCAACGAGGGTGAGCTCATTGCGTGTCAGTCCTTTGAGTGGGTCAGGTCGCGCCGCTGGCGGGAATGAGATGGGATCCGCCGCGCAGCCCGAGTATTGAACGCTACTTGCGGCGAATCTGCAGCATGCGGCTGCCGATAGCTGGGGGCGGAATAAGTAGGGTGGAGCTGTGAAGGGGCGTGGGTCTGCGGCAGAGTTCCCCTTCCTGTTAACATCCTCGGGTCAGCCAGCCTCCCCACCTCTTCCCAGCGTGGGGTTGGCCGCATCACGCGGTCATGCGAGCCAAGGACCTATCTTCCTGCCTCTCACAAGGACGCTCGCATGTACCCTCGTTCCCTTCTCCGTTCGGCCACCCTGGCCCTCGCCGTCAGCCTTTCGCTGGGCGCGCCGTCTGCCTTTGCCCTCGGCGAAGCCGCCACGCCGGCCAGCACCGAAGCGGCCATCCAGCGCAAGGTCGTTGCCCAGGGCCTGTACGAACTGGCCTACAGCCCCAAGGTGGATGTCGTGTACGTGGCCTCGTCCGGTGGCTTCGGCGATACCGCCAGCCCGCCGCAGCTGCTGCTGCTGGACCCCACCAACCTCGATCTTGAGGCCCAGATTCCGCTGGAGCGCAAGGCGTTCGGCATGGTGCTGGACGACGCCAACAACCGCCTGTACCTCGGCAACACCGTGGACACGTCGGTCACCGTGGTCGATACGGCCACGCACAAGGTGCTGGGCATTGTGCAGTTGATGGAGAAGAAGGTGGGCAAGGACGGCAAGGCCGCCTACACCCACGACCTGCGCGAGCTGGTGGTGGATGGCCCGGCCAACCGCCTGTACGTGACCGGCCACTCCGGCGAGGGCAGCGTGCTGTTCGTGGTGGACACGCAGTCGCTGAAGGTGATCGACACCATTCCGGGCCTGGGCAACGCCAAGGCGCCGGGCCTGGCGCTGGATGCCAAGGGCAAGCGCGTGTACACCTCCAACCTGCTGGCCGAGCTGGTGGTGGTGGGCACCGACAGCGGCAAGGTGGAGCAGCGCTTCCCGATCGGTGCCGAGCAGCCGATGAACATCGCGCTGGATCCTGCCGGCAAGCGCCTGTTCGTTACCGACCAGGGCTCGGAGATGATCCGCAAGTACCAGGCCAGCAGCTCGGGCTTTGCCTCCAAGCACCCGGGCAACCGCGTGCTGGTGCTGGACCGCGCCACCGGCAAGGAACTGGCCAGCATCCCCACCGATGCGGGCCCGCTCGGCGTCCTGCTCGATGCCAAGCGCAAGCGCCTGTACGTGACCAACCGCGAAGCCGGTACGGTGACCGCCTACAACAGCAACACCTATAAGCCGGTGGCGACGTACGCGGTGCCCACGCATCCCAACAGCCTGGCGCTGGATGCGACGAAGAACGTGCTGTACGTGACCATCAAGAACGGCGACAAGGATGCCGAGGGCAGCCGGGAGAGCGTGGCGCGTATCGCGCTCTGACGCCTTACCGATTATCGGGCGCGCAGTGAATCACTGCGCGCCCCTGCATCAATGGCAGGCGCTCACATAGCCTGCCAGCCGCCAGTCGTTGCGGCCGGTGTAGACCAGGTGGTAGCTGTCTGCGCAGCCCGCCGAGCGCACGGCCAGGTGGACATCGTGGGTTTCCGGTGCAACCGGCGTTTCCGCGGGGCGGAGATGGGCGGTAATGGCCTGCGCGTGCGTGGCCTGCAGGGTGGGCAGGGGCACCGTGTCTCCCGTGCGTGCCGGGGCACCTGCGCCCGCTGGCGCCGTACCCACTGCATGCGCTCTCAGATAGTCCTGCGCGCCTTCGCTCTCGGGGCGGCATAACAGCGCATCCACCAGCGTGCCGGCCTGTTCGCCATCGGTGAGTTGCGCGGCGGTGTGGGCCCAGGCGCGGGCGAATTCGCCGGCGCAGGCCAGCGGCACGCGCGGCTGTGCAGCCGCTGCCATCGTTGGGAGCAGAACAAGGCATGCAAGGTGCCACGGTCGAACAGACAGCATCGGATCCTTCCCTGGCGCGTGGTGATGGGCCGATTCTGGCGCACCCGGCGTGCGCGTGCACGTTCCCTCATTCGGCCACGTATTGCCCGCGGCAGGTGCGCCAGCCGGTGAATGGCGCAAGCAGGGTATGCCGCTGCTCGGCGGTGAGCACCCGGTGCAGCTGCTCCATCACACGCGGGTCGTAGTAGCGCAGCAGGCCCGTGCCGCCGCCGGGGAGGCGCAGCGTGAGCAACCGCTGCAGGTGCGCGAACACCGTCTCGAAGGGGCGCATGCTGGTCAACAGGGTGATGGCGTTGGGGCGCTGGCGCTCAACATCGGTCAGCCACTGCGCGAGCTGCGGCGCATCACCGGGTGTGAGCAGCCACGGCCCGGATGCGGAAGCCCTCGCATCGGGGGTGCCGAGGAACAGCGAGCGATAGCTGGCCGGGGGCGCAAGGCGCAGCAACGCGTCTGGCGTATCCGGGCGCGCAGCGGCGTCGAGGATGATGTAGGCGATCATGCGGCGCGCGCCAGGAAGACCGTGCCACGCTCGCCTGCCTTCTGCAGGCAGGCCTCGCAGACAGGTGCGGTGTGCTGCGGGTGCGCGGGTGCCGTGAACGCTACCGGTGCCTTTGCCACGGGAGGCGCTGCTGCAGGGCCATCGTCGACGTAGACGAGGTGCTGCTGTCCGGCGATCAGGCTGCAGCCACAGGCGAGGCGATCTCCTTCGCGGGCCACCGGCTGGCCATCGATGATGAGGGTGGGATCCCCGGACACGATCGGGAAGGCACCGCCATGCGCGGGGCAGGTAGCGTAGTCGTTGATGCGGGCGACGGGCTTGCCTTCGATGTCGGTGAAGGGCGAGCCGGTGATGACACAGCCACCGCTGATGGTGCGGTCGCCCACGACGATGAGCATTCGCATATGCATACCCTTGGTTGGACGCGGGGGGCTTTCTATCACGCTGGCCGCTGCCGGCGTGCCGTTCTGCAACGGTCCTGCACAGTGCGTCACGCACTGGGTGCAGCGGCGGGCGGAACGCGACATGTGCGGACGGTTTCGACGCCCGCGGTTGCGGCTGCATGCGTCACTTCGCGCAGGCATTGATGGGCACCAGGGCATGGTCGGCCGCGAACTGGCGCGCGGCCCGTGCGCCGCTCAGATGGGCGTAGCGGGCGAGCAGAACGGTGTCGAGGCCGGCGATGTGGTGATCCAGCGCATAGACGCGCCACAGCTCCTGGTCGAAGGCGAGCAGCCACTCGTGTTGAGGCGAAGGCATCGGAGGCTCCGGAAGGAAGGAGCGCCAGCCTGACAGTGCGGGGTGCGTGTCCGCGCGGACTGCGGTCTCATTTCCGCATGCGCGGTGTGCACCCTTGCGAAGGGTGCAGTGGCGTTTGGGGGCGGCTGGTGCAGGCAGTTGCAACCGATCCTATGGTCATCTGGTACGCCATTTCCAACAATCGCCACCGAAGATCCGGTTGGGAGTACAGGCGTGGATGCATCGATGTGGTGGGCGTCGTGGACGGGGCCGGCGCTGGGCTGTGTTGCGGCCGGTGGCATGGTGGGCCTGGCAGCGTTGGCAGCCACGCGGGTGCCGGATATCTCCGGCGTATGGACCATGACCACCCGTCAGCAGACCTCGCTCGCGAGCGAGTCGCCAGGCATGGATGTGACCTATCTGGTGATGCTGTCCCAGCGCCGTGGGCGGGTGGAGGGCATCGCCGAGCGCGTGCGCGATGTGCACGCCGATGGCAGCGTGCGCAACTACACCGGCAGCCATCGCCTGCGCGCGGAGATCAGCGGCGGGCTGTTGGGTGGGGTCTTCGCGCGCCGCCAGTTTCAGCTGCTGTTCCGCGAGCATGGCGCGCATCGCAGCCACGCCACCACGCACCGGCTGGAACGCCGCGTGGGCCGCGGTGAGTGGCGGGGGCAGTTCTGCTCCAGCGCGGCGAGCGTGGCAGGCCAGGCGCGCTGGTCGCGCGGTCTCGGGAGTTTCAGTTTCAGGCGATGACTGCGGCCGCGCTCAGCGCTTGATTGCCAACACGCCATCCAGCGCGAGTTCGGCCTTGAAGCCGGCCTTCTCCAGGCGCTTGGCCACTTCGCGTGGCACATCGCGGCCGCTGGTGAGTTTGTTGGGTGCGCCGGTGTAGTGGAACATGCGGCCGCCCTTGCGGATCACGCGGGCGAGCTGGTCGTAGAACACCTGCGAATACAGTTCGCCGGCAATGCCGAAGCGCGGCGGGTCGTGCAGGATGGCGTCGACGGAGGCGGTGTCCAGGGTTTCGATGGCCTGCGATACGTCGGCATGGGTCAGCGAAAGGCGGCCGCCGCTGCTGTCGGCGTCCGGGTCGGGCGACCACGGGTTGAGCGTGCGCAGCCACAGCACATCGGCATTCTTCTCGAACGACAGAATGCGGGTGACCCCGCCTTCCAGACAGCAGGCGGCGAAATAGCCGAGCCCGCCGCAGGTATCGAGCACGGTCTTGCCCGCCGGGGCGATCAGCGCGACTTTGTGCCGGGCATCCTCGAACGGTGACACCTGCGCGCTGGGCAGCATCTTGATGCCGTCGATCTCGAAGGTGGGGGCGTCCCAGTCGGTGGGCACCAGTTTGATCAGCGCCGAGCCGAAGCGCGAGATCGGCGCGAAGTCTTCGCCATCCCAGTAGTACAGCGTGCGGTCCTTGGTCTTGCCGGGGTAGGCGTAGAACTGGCCGTGCCAGCGCCAGCGGTCGGCACCGAGAATGGCGGTGCCGGTGCTGCGGCCGAGATCGAGCGAGCCGGTCCATTCGCCTGTGCCGGCATCGCGGGCGCGGAGCAGGGCATCGGCAAGCGGGCGGGTCAGCAGGGGGCCGGTGTAATGGGGCACGGGATCGGGGGCGCCGGTGCTGCGGGGCAGCCGGGCGACAGGGCAGCCAAGGGGTGGGCATCGTACCCGAGAACGCGCCCCGGCCGTGTGACCAGGGCGCGCCGCTGCAGGGCGGCCGGTCTACAATCGGAGCGCACCATGCGGGTGGGAAGCCCGTACATGGCACATGCGCTAACCCCCGGGCGGACCATGAACCCAGCCATCGAGCAGTGCCGATTTCCTTGGATGTTCCGGGCAGGCAGGGGCTTGGCTGCCGGCGTGATGCTGGCCGCGCTGCTGCCCCTGGCCGGCTGTGGGCAGCCGGATGATGTGGGGCCGCCGGTGCGCCTGCACGAGGTGGCGAGCATCGAGATCACCTTCGTACAAGGTCCCTTTGAGGACGTCGAAGAGGTGCATCGCCTGCAGCAGGGCGCCGGGCAGCGCGTCTTTGAACGCACCTCCGAAGCGACGTGGCGCGGTGGCCAGGCCACGGTCACCACCGGAACGGTAGCGCCGCAGCGTGTGGCCGAAGTGCTGCGTGCGGCAGCGGCACCGGCGTGGTCCCGGCAACGCGCGGTGGACATGGCCGCACGACGGCTGCGACCGGACGCTCTGATCGACGAAGCGCTGCCGCGGAACATGTCCTCTCCCGGCTGCACCGAGGCCGACCTCCGCAAACGCATGGGCGCGGCGTTGCGCGGTGATGCGCTGCGCGCGCAGTTGCTTGACTACTACAGCGATGCTTATAGCTGGACCGATGATGCACCGTCATTGCGCATGACGATCCGCTACGACGACGGAACGGAAACGGTGGTGCAGTCCACGTCGCAGAAGGTGCGCATGCTGCCGTGGCAGATGGGCGGCCCGTCGAGTACGCCGCGCTTGAACTGGTCGGTGCCACTGACCGAGGCCATCGCCCGGGTGTTGCCGCCGACGTCGGCCGCCGCCGAGCGGTTGCAGGGCACGTCCTACCGGCACATGACCTCGCACCTCCTGCTTACGGCGCAGGCGCAGTGCGCTACCGGCCATCAACCGCCATGACGGAGATAGTGCCCGCGCGAGAACAGCCACTGGCACCGTTTCTTTACCATCAGGCGCGGGCGGCCGTGTTCGATCACGACCGGGCTGCCCGCGCTGGCCTGGCCCTGGAACGTAGCATCCGGCTTGAGCAGCGCAACACCGCTGAGCCCATCGGGCGTCAGCAGGATGTCGTCGATGCCGGCCGCGTCTTCCGGACTGAACCGGGTGGCGATCTGGGCGTGGTCGGCGGTGCGCAGCGGTGCATCGACGCGGCGCCAGAGTTGGCCCGCACGGAACGACATGACATAGGCCCCGTTTTCGCGCACGACTTTCACTGATTCCTTCGCACGCGCGGTGTCGGCGTAGCAGCCGATCAGCCGGCCCTGACCGGTGCCGTGGCCATCGCGGCAGGCACCCAGCAGCAGGAGCAGGGGAATCAGCAGGAGCGGGGCGCGGCGCATGGCGTCACCGAAGCGATGTGGAGATGAAGTGTAGGCAACTTCCTGACGGGTTGGTGCGGCGCGTTCCCAGTGTGCGATGCGGAATCGCCTGATCGCACCGATGCGGTCGGATTTGCACACTGGCCGCATGTACCCGCCTATCCACCCCTGGTCGCCCGGTGCCACGTACTTCTTCAGTGCGCACCTGCGCGATGGTCACAGCCGGCTGCTGGTGGAGCACGCCACCTACCTGCGGCTGGCGTTCCGGATTGCGCGGGTGGTGCGGCCGTTCCGCATCAACGCAATCGTCGTGCTGCCCGATCACCTGCATGGGGTGTGGACGCTGCCGGAAGGGGACACCGAAGGGCACCAGCGTTGGAGCCAGATCCAGGCGGTGTTCGACCGGCACCTGCCGGGCAACCCGCCGCGTGCCGTGCTGCGCCGTGACCGGCAGGTGCGTCCACTCTGGCACAGCGGGTTCCGCGAGCATCGCATCCTGGACGGTGCGGATCTGGCGCGCCATGTGGCGTACGTGCACGAAAATCCGGTCAAGCACGGGCATGTGCGCGATGCCCGGCAATGGCCGCTCAGTTCAATCCATCGGGGCGCGCCGGCGCCGGTGGCCGGGTTGGAGGGGTGTGGGGCGCCCGGCGTGGACAGCGTTGCGAACGGGGACGCTGCCTGTGGGGGTGGTCAGCAGGAGGACAGGGAATGTTGAAGTACGGCCACGGACTGCCAGTGGGGGCCGTGCAGGTGGCGGCGATGCAAGGGCGTGACGGTGGGGGAGTTGGCGTCACGCCACACGGGCGGGCACCCGGCGAAGCCATGACGCCGGGTGGGGAGCGCCACGGTTCCGCGCAATCGGGGTGCGGAACCGCTGGCGCTGGGCCGGTACCCGCGGTGGCTCAGGAGGCTCAGGGGCAGGCCACCGGATAGATCGGGCCGGCGCCGATCAGCAGCAGGCCCATGTAGTCGCTGTCGGGTGCCTTGCCTTTGAGGGTGGCGCCGGCATTGAACTTGAACAGGCCGAAGCCACCGCGTGGGCTGACCAGGGCCTTGCCGATCTGGTTGGCGTCGTCCTTGAAGAACTGGGCGATATCGGCGCGGGTGGATTCCTGCAGGGGCGTGGGCTCGCGTTGCCACTGATCGTCGCGCTGGAAGGAGACGTAGTACCGGCCCTGCTGCTGATCGATGCGGAACTCCGCCGGCTTGCGCGGGTGGGTGGCGTAACAGCCGAGCATGGGATCGGCGGAAAACACGTTGACGCTGTTGTTGCCGTTGCGGCAGGCCGTGAGCGGCAGCGTGGCGAGAAGCATCATGCCGTAGATGGACGGGCGGAGAGAGTGGCGCATGGCGGTCCCTGTAGGCCTTGCTGCATTCTAGGCCGAGCGTGCAAAGACGCCGTGCAGGCCGTGCAGGCCGTGCACGCGGTGGCGCCGCGCGGGCGGCAGGAGTGGCCGCGGCACCGAAGGGCAATGGTGTAGCGTGGGGGCTCGCCCTGGGAGAACTCGAGTGAGCACGGAACCCTCGTTGACTACTGCGCCGCGCCCGGCGCGAACCGCACGGGCGCCGTGGTTGGGTTTGGCCAGTTTCCTTGGATTGCCGCTTGGCGGTGCAGCCGGTTATGCGGCGGCACACCTGGGCAGTGCCGCCGCCACGGGCGGAGGCACCACGGGGGCGGCCATCGGCGTGCTGGCTGCGGCGGTGATCGGCCTGATGGCCACGGTGGGGGCGCGCGTGCGCCAGGAACGGTGGCCGTGGCTGGGTATCGTGGGCGCGGTGGTGAGTGCCGCGCCGCTGGCGGTGTTCATCGTCGGCATGATGGTGATGCGCTGAGCCATGCGCGTGCTGTAGACCGCGCTGCAACAAGGGGCGTGCCGGAAGTCAGTGCCGGTGCCGCCGCCAGGCATTCCAGACATGGGTACTAGCCAGCAGCAGGCTGCCGGCGACGGTCAGGGGTGTTTCGCTGTCGTGCGTCGGCCAGCCGAGTGCGCCGGCCAAGAGCAGCAGCAGGCCGGCGGCTGCGCTGATCATCGCTGGCGCAGGCAGCGGCCGCTGACGATGTGCGCGCCACAGGGCCAGGCCGGTCAGCGGGGCGGCGATGGCCACGAACAGGGCGTGCACCCACTCGGCCTCGGCCCAGACCCCCATCAGCGGAAGAGTGGCGGCCAGCAATGGCAAGGCCAGGCAGTGCAGCAGGCACAGGCCGGAGAGGGCGAGGGCACCGGCATCGAGCAGGGCGGAGGATCGTTTCATGGGGGGCGGGCCTTGGTTCTGTAATGTTATATAGTAACATTTCAATCCTCCTTCCTGCCTGCCCTGCCATGACTGCCTCCCGCCCCTCCCCCGATTCACGCCTGCCGGTGACGGTGCTGTCCGGCTTCCTTGGCGCCGGCAAGACCACGCTGCTCAACCAGATCCTGCGCAACCGCGAAGGACGGCGCGTGGCGGTGATCGTCAACGACATGAGCGAGATCAACATCGATGCGCAGCTGGTGCGCGACGGTGGCGCGGCGCTGAGCCGCACCGAAGAGACGCTGGTGGAGTTCAGCAATGGCTGCATCTGCTGCACGCTGCGCGATGACCTGCTGCAGGAGGTGAAGCGGCTGGCCGCTGCGGGGTGCTACGACTACCTGCTGATCGAATCGACCGGCATCGCCGAGCCGATGCCGGTGGCCGCCACCTTCCAGGTGCGCGACGCGGACGGGTTCTGCCTCAACGACATTGCCCGGCTGGACACGCTGGTGACAGTGGTGGACGGGCAGCAGTTCCTGCACGACTTCGGCTCGACCGACCGCCTGGCCGACCGCGGCCAGCAGGCCGGGGAAGACGATGCGCGCGGGGTGGTCACCCTGCTGGCCGAGCAGGTGGAGTTCGCCAATGTAATCGTGGTGAGCAAATGCGACCTGGCCGACGATGACACGCTGCAGTCGACGCTGGCGGTGCTGCGCGCGATGAACCGCGATGCGCGGTTGCTGCTCGCGTCGCGCGGGGAGGTGCCGCTGCATGAACTGCTGGATACGCGACGCTTCGACTTTGTGCGTGCGCAGCTGGCACCGGGCTGGATGCAGGCCCTGCGCGGCGGGCATACGCCGGAGACCGAGGAGTACGACATCACCAGCTTCGTGTATCGCGCGCGCCGGCCGTTCCACCCGCAGCGCTTCGCACGGGTGCTGGAGCAGGGGCTTGGCAGCGTGATCCGCAGCAAGGGATTCTTCTGGCTGGCCAACCGGATGGACTGGGTGGGCGAGCTGTCCGGCGTGGGCCCGGCCATGCAGACCCAGGCCGCCGGCTTCTGGTACGCCGCGCGGGAGCGGGTGGCGGCCGGGCTGGAAGGCACGGCGCCAGTACTGCCGCCAACGCCGGTGCCCTACACCGACGTGGGCTGGGCGCGCCAGCAGATGGCGTGCTGGACAGCGCCGATGCCCGCGGTGGACGAGGTAGGCGACCCGGGCGAGTACCAGGCGATGCGCAGGCTGTGGCACCCGTGGTGGGGCGACCGCCGCCAGGAGCTGGCGGTGATCGGGGTGGCGATGGATGCGGTGGCCGTGCGCACCGAACTGGATGCGTGCCTGCTCAACGATGAGGAGATGCGTGCCGGGCCGCTGCTGTGGCAGGTGCTGCCCGATGCGTTTCCCACCTGGGCGCGTCAGTAGCCGCGGTGGCGATCAGCAGGCGTGCAGGGCCCATCCGTGGTCGCTGGCGTCGAGCCGATGGGTCAGGTGCAGCGCGTCGAGCAGATCCGAATCATGCGAGACCACGATCAGCGTGCCGGGGTACTGGTTGAGCATGTGCTCCAGCGCGGCCAGCGAGGGCAGGTCGAGATGGTTGCCGGGCTCGTCCAACAGCAGCAGCTGCGGCGGATGTTCGGCATACAGCAGGGCGGCCAGCGCCGCCTTCAGGCGCTCGCCGCCGCTGAGCGTGTGCAGCGGGCGCAGGCTGCGTTCGGCGTCCAGGCCGAGCAGCGCCAGGCGCGTGCGCAAGGTGCCCTGATCGGCACCCGGATGCGCGCGTTGCAGCCATGACAGGGCGCTGTCCTGCGCCGGCAATGCGGACAGCGCCTGGTCGAGCAGGGCGGTGCGCGCCATTACGTTCACGCTGCCGCCGCAGGGTGCCACGGTGCCGGCCAGCAGGCGCAGCAGGGTGGATTTGCCACTGCCGTTGCGGCCGCTGACGCCGATGCGCTGGCCGCGCTGCACGGTCAGGTCGAGGGTCTGCCACGGTGGCGCAACCCACGGCAGCCCGGCGGCGACCAGGCTGGCCACGCGCTGTGGACCGGGATCATCGAGCACGGGGGCCACCATTGCGATGGCTGCCTCCCGTTCGACGTCGACGGCAGCTGCGTCCACGCGCGCGTCCAGTGCGGCGCGGCGTTCCGCCTGCTGCACCTGCAGGCGGCCGGCACTGTGTTCGCTGCGGTTCTTCATGCCGCCGAGCAGAATGGGGGCCTGGTTGGCGGTACGTGCGTCGCGCTGCGCGCGTGATTGCCGGTGCGCCTGCCGCTCGCGCTGCTCGCGCAGGACATCGTGCTGCTGGCGGCGCTCGCGCTTGCGCAGCTCGAGCAGCGCCTCGGCGGCGTTGCGTTCGTCGTGCTTCTGCGCGGTGTAGTGGGCGTAATCGCCGCCGTAGCTGCGCAGCCCGGTGGGCGAGAGTTCGACGATGCGCTGCATGCGTTGCAGCACGGTGCGGTCGTGGCTGATGACGATCAGTCCGCCGCGCCAGTCCGCCACGGCGTCCAGCAGCCGGT
The DNA here is from genome assembly GCF_049310345.1 of Stenotrophomonas sp. GZD-301. NCBI lineage: Bacteria > Pseudomonadati > Pseudomonadota > Gammaproteobacteria > Lysobacterales > Lysobacteraceae > Stenotrophomonas > Stenotrophomonas sp. GZD-301. Next base: position 38,912 of record NZ_JBMOWY010000056.1, read on the forward strand.
CGCGATGCCAGGCGTCGAGGTGGTTGCTGGGCTCGTCGAGCACCAGCGCGTCGGCGTTGGAGAGGAAGGCACCGGACAGCGCCACCTGCATGACCTGGCCGCCGCTCAGCGTGGCGGCCGGGCGCAGCGGATCGAGTGCGGGCAGTCCGAGACGGTGCCACTGCGCCTGCAACTGGTCGCGCAGGTCCCAGCGTTCGCCGACGCAGGTGAAATCATCGGGATCGACACTGCCCGCTTCGATGCGGGCCAGTGCGTCGAACACCGCGCCGACGCCCGCGAGGTCGACGATGCGGCCACGCGGAACGCCGCTGAGCTGCGCCAGCCGCTGCACGTGCCCGTGGCGCTGGATGCGCCCGGCGGTAGGCGCCCACTCGCCGCTGAGCAGGCGCGCGAGCACGCTTTTGCCGACACCATTGCGACCCACCAGGCCGGTCGGGGTGGTGTCGAAGGAGAGGGAAAGATCGGAAAACAGCGCGCGGCCGTCGGGCAGGGTGACTGCCACGCGGTCCAGCGTAAGGGCGAATGCGGTCATGCGACCTCCATAGATGCCGTGAACTCCTCCCTGCCGGGCAGGGTGGTCAGGAGACAGGCCGTCAGACGACGGCGGCATCAATGGCGCATGCGGGCATACCTCGGCAACTCAGGCGACTGGCTGTCGCGTGCCCAGTATACGGAGGCCCCGGTGGGCAGCGATGAACGCGCGCTGCTCAGCAGCTCACGCCGGTGAGGCGGGCGCTGACGAAATCGATGAAGACGCGCAGTTTGGGCAGTACGTGCCGGCCGGATGGCCAGAGCAGGTAGAAGGTGCCGCAGGCATGGATCTGGTCGGCCAGCACCCGCTGCAGACGGCCGTCAGCGAGGGCTTCGCGCGCGGAGTGTTCGGGGATGTAGGCGATGCCGCGTCCTGCCAGGGCAAAGGCCAGGCGCGCTTCGATGGTGTTGCTGACCATCGACACCGGCAGGTCCAGCGGCGGCTGGCCGGGGGCGGCCGGCAAGGGCCACGGCTCCAGTTTGCCGGTGCTCGGGAAGCGGTAGTGCAGGCAGTCGTGCTGGCGCAGATCGGCCGCGGTGCGCGGGGTGCCACGGCACGCCAGGTACTGCGGTGCGGCCACCAGGTAGCGCGGGAACACGCCCAGGCGGCGCGCGCTGAGGCGCGAGTCGCCGGGGTCGCCCACGCGCAGCACGGCGTCGAACCCTTCTTCCACGACATCCACCAGGCGGTCGTCGAAATCCAGCTCCAGCCGGATGCCGGGATAGGCCGCCATGAATTCGGTGAGGATCGGCAGCGACAGGTCGCCCACCAGCGGCAGGCCCAGCCGCAGCACGCCGACCGGCGCGGCGGTCTGCTCGGCCAGCTCGGTGCGGGCGGCGTCGCGCTCGTCAAGGATGCGACGGCAACGCACCAGAAAGCGCTCGCCTTCGGCGGTCAGGGTGATGCTGCGCGTGCTGCGGTGGAACAGACGCACCCCCAGCGCCTGCTCCAGGCGGGTGACGCTCTTGCCGGCGGCCGAGGCGGTGATGCCCTGCAGGCGACCGGTCTCGACGAAGCTGCGGGTGTCTGCAACCTGCACGAAGGTCTGCAGGTTGCCCAGGTTGTCCAAGGCTGACATGGGCGGAATACGGGCGGAAAGGCGCACTGTAGCGAGCGCGGCGGCGGCTGGGGCGGCCCGCTGCGGCGGCGCGCCCGCCCGAGGGCGGGAAACCCTTGCGGGGATTGGGTCTTGGGCAATTGCGGAACGAACTGTCCGGAATGTGCGGACCGTTACCCGGCTTTTTGACGCGCCGGGCAGCGCCTACGGTGGCGCTCCGTTTCCGTTGGCGCTTTCCCCCATGACCGTGTCGTCCGCCCCCTTCCTGTCCCCTGCGCCCCGGCCACCCGCCGCGGATGCCCTGCTGCGCCGTCAGCGCCCTGGCCCGTGGCCGCGCAACGCCGGCCCTGCTCCCCGCGCCGTGGCGGTGGCGGCATGAGCGCGCCGGCCGAGGCCTGCCAGGGCGTGGCGCTGCCTGCGGCCACGCGGCTGCCGCTGGGCGGGCTGCTGGCGCTGGCCTGCGCCGGCTTTGTGACCATCCTGACCGAGGCGCTGCCGGCGGGGCTGCTGTCGCCGATGAGCGCGGACCTCGGGGTGAGCCGCGCGCTGGTCGGCCAGCTGGTCACGGTGTATGCGCTGGGCTCGCTGCTGGCGGCCCTGCCGATGACCGCGCTGACCCGACGGTTGCCGCGCCGCCCGCTGTTGCTGGCCGCCATTGCCGGCTTCGCGCTGGTCAACACGCTTACCGCGTTGACCCATGACTACACGGTGATGCTGGTGGCGCGCTTCGTGGCCGGCATCAGTGCCGGTCTGCTGTGGTCGCTGGTGGCCGGCTATGCCAGCCGCATGGTGGTGCCGGCGCTGCAGGGCCGCGCGATCGCGGTGGCGATGGTGGGCACGCCGCTGGCACTGTCCCTCGGCATTCCCGCCGGGACGCTGCTGGGGCAGACCGTCGGCTGGCGATGGGCGTTCGGGGTGATGTCGCTGATGAGCGTGGCGCTGCTGGTGTGGGCGCGATTGACGCTGCCTGCGCTGTCGGCGCCCGGTGCCGCCGCCCGCCAGCCGCTGCTGAAGGTGCTGACGCTGCCGGGGCTGCGCACGGCGCTGCTGGCGATGTTCCTGTTCGTGCTGGCGCACAACGTGCTGTACACCTACATCGAGCCGTTCGCGGCGTTGGCCGGCGCGGTCGGTTGGCTGGACCGGCTGCTGCTGGTGTTTGGCGTGGCGTCGCTGGTGGGGATCTGGATCACTGGCGTGTGGGTGGATCGCGGCCTGGGCCGGCTGGTGGTGGCGAGCACGCTGGGCTTCATCGTGGCCGCCCTGGCGCTGGCCTGCTGGCCGGGTTCGCCGACGGTGCTGGTGGCCGCCACGGTGGTGTGGGGGCTGGCCTTCGGCGGCGTGGCCACGCAGTTCCAGACGGCGGTGGCGCGGCGTGCTGGTGAGGCGGCCGACATCGCGCAGTCGTTCGTGGTGACCGGATGGAACCTGGCGATCGCGCTGGGTGGGGTGGCCGGTGGCGTGATGCTGGAGACGGTGGGCGAACGCTGGCTGCCGGTGGTGCTGCTGGCGGTGCTGGTGGCGGCGTTGGCGGTGGTGCTGCGGCAGCCGCGCGCCTGGCAGCCGGCGCTGCCGTGATGCATGCGGAGTGAGTGATCGCGCACCGGTATGCTGATCGACGTCGATCGGGAGGAGATGCAGGTGCAGCGAGGTTCACGTATTGGATGGGGGCTGGCCCTGCTGTGCATGGCCAGCCTGGTGCAGGCCGCCACGCCGGACCGCCGCATCGCGATGACGATCGACGACCTGCCGTGGCAGCGGCTGGACACGCGTGCCGAGCCGGAGCTGGCCGAGCGGCACGCGCAGCTGCTGGCCGCGCTGAACGCCACGGGCATCCCGGTGGTGGGCTTCGTCAACGCGGGCAAGCTGGTCGAGCAGGGCGAGGTGGTGCCGGCGCGCGTGCAGATGCTGCGCGACTGGCTCGACGCCGGTGCCGAGCTGGGCAACCACACCTGGGGTCACGTCGATCTGCATGCGGTGGGCCTGCCGGCCTATACGCAGGACATCCTGCGCGGCGAAGACACCCTGCGGCCGCTGTTGGCCGAACGCGGGCAGGTGCCGCGCTGGTTCCGCCACCCGTACCTGCGCGCCGGCCGCTCGCCGGCACAGCGCGATGCGCTGGGGGTGTTCCTGCAGCAGCACGGGTACCGCATCGCCCCGGTCACGGTGGACAACAGCGAATGGGTCTGGGCGTTCGCCTACGACACGGTGCGGGTCAGCGAGCTGCCGCCGGCCGAGCGCGAGGCCCGGCTGGCGCAGCTGCGTCGCGGCTACATCCCCTACATGTTGAACAAGCTGGACTATTACGAAGCGCAATCGCAGCAGCTGCTGGGCCGCCTGCCGGCGCAGGTGTGGTTGATGCATGCCAATGCGCTGAACGCCGCAACGTTCGAGGACCTGGTGGCGGCCACGCAACGCCGGGGCTACCGCTTCATTTCGCTGGAGGAGGCCCTGCAGGACCCGGCCTACCAGCACGCCGATGGCTACAACGGCGACGGTGGCATCAGCTGGATCCATCGCTGGGCGATGGCCGAAGGCGTGCCGCGCACCTTCTATGCCGGTGAACCGGTGGTGCCGCGCTGGGTGCAGCTGTTGGCCGGGGTGGACGCCGACTGAGCCCGGCTGCGGCCTACTCGGTGATGCTGCGGTTCGGGTTCTGCATGTTCTCGCGGGCCTTGCCGTACTGTTCCTTGCGCTGCCAGTGGAAGGCGGCGAAGGCATCCGGTGGCAGCGGTTTGGAGAACAGCCAGCCCTGGCCGAACTCGACCTGGCGCGATTGCAGGTAGGCGAGCTGGGCGGGTGTTTCCACTCCCTCGGCCACGGTGAACAGGCCCAGCGTTTTGGCCATGTCGATGATGTGCGACGTGACCGGGCTGGTGGCGCTGTCGGTGCCGATGGCATCAATGAAGGATTTGTCGATCTTCAAGGCATCCAGTGGCAACTGCTGCAGGTACTGCAGGCTGGAATAGCCGACCCCGAAGTCGTCGATGGCCACACAATGCCCGGCGCGGCGCGCTGCGGCGAGGCTGTTGCGCGCGCGCTGGATGTCGATGAGGCCGCGCTCGGTGGCTTCCAGCCAGATCTGCTGGGGATGGATGCCGGTGCCCTGCAGTTTCCCGGTCAGCACCTTGAGGGCGCGGCCGCTGCTGACGTCCTCGGCGGCCAGGTTGATCGCGATATGGGCGCTGCGGTCCTGCACCAGCAGGTCGCGCATGTCGGCAATGACGTTGTCCATCACCTGATCGGTGAGCGCCTCGATCAGGCCGCTGTCCTCGGCCAGCGGGATGAACAGGTCCGGACGCACCAGACTGCCATCGGGGCGCTGCCAGCGCACCAGCGACTCGGCGCCGATGCAGATGCCCGTGTCCAGCTCGATGATGGGCTGGTAGTGCATGAAGAACTCGCGCCGCCGCACGGCGGTGGACAGCTCGGCGCGCAGTGACAGCCGCCGCCGCGACAGCCACAGCGCGAGGGCAATCGCGGCGGCGGCACCGAGCACGCCGGCCGGTGCGAACTGCCACAGCAGGGGGCGGACGCTGGCCAGCAGCGGTGCACGCGGCGCGGTGGCGATGGCCAGCCACTGCTGGTCCTGGGCGGTGGCAAACAGGGTGCGGGCATCCATGCCGCTGCGTGGGCTGCGCAACAGATCGAGCATCAGCTGCGGATCGGCGATCGGCTGGTGGGCGATCAGGCGGCCGTCCGGGCTGGCCACGGCCAGGCGGACGTCCGGGTCGGTGATGACATCGACCAGCCGTTCGGGGTTCATCAGGATGTCGTAACGGCCGTAGTGCAGGGCCAGCAGCGGCACGCCATTGCCGGCCAGGGGGCGCACGTCGAGCTTGATGCCGACGCCCTCGGCGGTGAGATGGTCCGGCGCCGGGCGGCGGATCGGCGCTTCCATCGCCCCCCAGGAGGTGCAGATCAGCCGGTCGTCCTGGAAGTAGCCCATCTGCTCGGCCGAGACCGTGCTGATCACCAGGCCGCGCATGAGCTGCAGATGCGCCGTGGAGCAGGGCTCCAGGGTGCTGGCGTTGGCCTGGCGCAGGGCGGCCAGCCCGGCCTCGTAGGCGCGGTGGGCGCGCAGCAGGGTCCGTTCGGCGGTGAACTGCAGGCGGTCCCGGGCGGCGTCGTTGGCGCGATGGACGTTGAAATAGAGCAGCGTGGCCATCGGCACGAGCGCGCCGAGCAGGGCAAACAGCACGGTGACGGCAATGTTCCGGATGCGGTTCAAGCAGACCTCGTGCCAGCCGGCGTTTGGCCTGGGAGCCCTATCTCACCACCTGCCTGTGCGGAAAGAAACAGGAAAACCCCGCGTTCTCGTTCGGACAAGGCCCAGTCTGGTCTCCGCCCCGGCAGCAGCGGGTGAAACCCGACAGCCCTGCGCACCGCAGCCCCCCTGGCGCCAACCGCCGGATCCGGACTGGCGCCGGCGCGGACAGTCTTCTATGGTCCGAAACACCACCGCCACGGCCCCGCCCATGTCCGAACCCGCCCAACCGCCGGAACACCTCCGGCGCAGCCTGTCCAACCGCCACCTGCAGCTGATCGCCATCGGCGGTGCCATCGGCACCGGCCTGTTCATGGGCTCGGGCAAGACCATCAGCCTGGCCGGCCCGTCCATCGTGCTGGTGTACCTGATCATCGGGGCGATGCTGTTCTTCGTGATGCGCGCGATGGGCGAGCTGCTGCTGTCCAACCTGGAGTACAAGTCCTTCATCGACTTCTCCACCGATCTGCTCGGGCCGTGGGCCGGCTTCTTCTGCGGATGGACCTACTGGTTCTGCTGGATCATCACCGCCATCGCCGATGTGATCGCGATCGCCGCGTACGCGCAGTTCTGGTTCCCCGGCCTGGCACCGTGGATACCGGCGCTGCTGTGCGTGCTGTTGCTGCTGGCATTGAACCTGGTGACGGTGAAGCTGTTCGGCGAAATGGAGTTCTGGTTCGCGCTGATCAAGATCATCGCCATCTGCGCGTTGATCATCACCGGCTTCGGGCTGGTGGCGTGGGGTTTCACCGCGCCGTCCGGGCACGTGGCGTCGTTGGCGAACCTGTGGAATGACGGCGGGGTGTTCCCGATGGGGATGGCCGGCTTCTTCGCCGGCTTCCAGATCGCGGTGTTCGCCTTCGTCGGTATCGAGCTGGTGGGCACCACCGCCGCGGAAACCGCCGACCCGGAGCGCAACCTGCCGAAGGCGATCAATTCGATCCCGATCCGCATCATCGTGTTCTACGTGCTGGCGCTGATCGCGATCATGGCGGTCACGCCGTGGCGCGAGGTGGTGCCGGGCAAGAGCCCGTTCGTGGAGCTGTTCGTGCTGGCCGGCATTCCCGCCGCTGCCAGCCTGATCAACTTCGTGGTGCTGACCTCGGCAACGTCGTCGGCCAACAGCGGCATTTTCTCCACCAGCCGCATGATGTACGGGCTGGCCGAGGAAGGGCACGCACCGGGCATGTTCGCGAAGCTGTCACGTGCGGCGGTGCCGGCGCGCGGCCTGCTGTTCTCGTGCCTGTGCCTGCTGCTGGGGGCGATGCTGATTTACCTGATCCCCAATCTGGTCACCGCCTTCACGCTGGTCACCACGCTGGCGGCCGTGCTGTTCATGTTCGTGTGGTCGCTGATCCTGTGCTCCTACATCGTGTACCGGCGCCGCCGGCCGCAGCTGCACGCGGCATCGCGCTTCAAGATGCCGGGCGGGGTGCTGATGTGCGGGGTCTGCCTGGCGTTCTTCGCGTTCGTACTGGTGCTGCTGACCCTGCAGCCGGACACCCTGTACGCCCTGTTGATCAGCCCGTTGTGGTTCCTGCTGCTGGGCCTGGGCTACGCCGGCAAGCGGCTGGTGGCCCGCCTGGCGTAACCCGGTGCCGGGCCCGTCCGCGCGGCGGGCCCGGTATTCACCTTCGGTTCGCGGCCGTGGCCGGATGATCGCGCCGCACGACCGACGTGCCCCCTGTTCGAGCCCATGAACCCGACCCTGCCTGCTGCGTTGGCCCTGCTGTCGTTGCTGCTGCCTGCCCTGGCCTCGGCACGCACGGTCTATCGCTGCGTGCAGGGCAACACCGTGAGCCTGGCCACGGCGCCCGAGCCGGGGTCGAAATGCACCCCGCAGCAGATCGACGACAACGCGGTGCAGACCCCCAACCTGTGGGGCAACATGGGCATCTTCAGCGGCACGCTGTACGAGCGTGAGCAGGACGGCGCGCTGGTCTACTCCACCCGCAACCTGCCCGGCTCGCGGGTGTTTCTGAAGTTCACCGTCGCCACGCCGCCGGGTGAGCCGGCGCACGAAGGGCTGGGCAAGGTCGGAGCGCCGCAGTTGAACCGGCATGCCAAGCAGTTCAAGGCGGCCGCGAAAGCCACCGGCGTGGACGATGCGTGGCTGCGTGCGATCGCGCACGCCGAGAGTGGGTTCGATGCCGGCGCGGTATCGCCCAAGGGCGCGCAGGGCGTGATGCAGCTGATGCCCGATACGGCCACCGAGTTCGGCGTGGCCGATCCGCTGTCGGCCGAGCAGTCGATCAACGGCGGCGCACGTTACATGAAGGCGCTGCTGCGCCGCTACAAAGGCGACCGCGTGCTGGCCGCTGCGGCCTACAACGCGGGTATCGGTGCGGTGACGCGGTACAAGGGCGTGCCGCCGTACGCCGAGACGCTGGCCTATGTGGAGAAGGTCAGCGCGCTGTATGTGCGGTATCGCGAAGCGATGGGGTTCCGCGCGGAAACGCCGGCGAAGTAGGCCGGCGGGCCGCACGGCACCGCTCAGCGGGTCGGGTCGGAACCAAACAGGTCAATGCGTTCGATGCGGCCAACCGCCTGCACCGCGGCACGCACGTCGGCACGCTGCTTGAGCTGGCGCCAGCGCTGATCGCGCACGGCATCGCCGGGCAGCGACGGCACGGTGCGGTAGTCCTGCAGCAACACCAGCGCATCGCCACGCTCCTCCGGGGAGCGCAGCTGGGCGATCAGGCGGGCAGCCGCGTCGTCCATGCGGTTGTCCTCGAGCAGGACGTCAACCAGAACCAGCTCGGCCTCGTCGGGATGGCCCAGCAGCCAGTCGCGTGCGGCATCGCCCTGGGTGCGGTCGTTCAACTGGCGGAACACGGTCAGCCGCAGCCATTGGCGTCCAAACTCCCAGTAGCCCAGCTCCGCTGGCAGCACCGCCAGGGTATCCAGGGCCTGCTGCGGTCGCTGCAGGGACATCTGCCAGCCGGCCAGGACCAGGTACTGAACAGTGTTGGGCGCGTCTGAATCGTGGAACCGCAGGGCCTGCGCCTGGGTGGCCAACGCTGCGTCCATGTCGCCCAGGCGCCGCTGCGCACGGGCACGGCTGTACAGCAGCCACGCCAGGTCGTCGGCGCCGTCGTAGGTGCGCGGCGCGGTCGTGTCCTGCGCCTGCACCGACGCGGCGATGCTGTCGGTCATGGCGATCACCGCAGCGTCGTCGCCGGTCATCAGCAGGGTGTCGGCCATGCGCACGGGCAGCATGCCTTCCTCGGGCCGCAGCAGCGCGGCCACGCGCAGGGCATCGGTATAGCGGCGCGCCGAGAGGACTGGATCGAACCGCGCGTTGCCGCGGTCAACGACCCGGTCAAAGCGCTTGTCGCTGCGCAGCGCGATCAGCTGGCTCGGGTCGTCGATGCGCGCGACGGTGGCGGCCAGCCGGTCCTGCTCGCCCGCGTCGGCCTGCAGCGTGGCCAGCGAGCGCCATAGACGCGCCGGTTCCATGCCGTTGTCCTGCCACTGGCGGTCGAACAACGCCTGCAGCAGGGTGCGGCGGGTGGTCGGATCGTCCTTCAGCTGATGCAGCAGGTAGCCGATCAGATCGCTCTTGATCTCGCTGTTGAACCGGTCGGTAAGCTGCAGCGAACGGGCGAGGTTGAGGGCGGCATCGCGCGGCTGTTGCTGCTGCACCTGCAGGCGGGCAAGCAGGTAAATGGCGCGGGGGTCGTCGGCGCGCGCGGCCAGCGCGGTGCGCAGGTAGCGCTCGGCGTCGGCGTTCTGCCCGCTCTTCAGGGCGGTCATGCCGGCTGCCACCCACGCGTCCTGGCGCGCATCGGCCGGCACCTGCGACAGCGCGGGATCGGCGAGCACGCGTTCGAACACGATCATCGCGCCGAGCGCGTCACCGCGATCGGACTGCACGATCGCTTCGGCGACCGAATCGACCAGGCGCTGTGCATCCGCACTGAGGGGCGCGGCGGGCGCGACCTGGATGGCGGCCGATGCCGTGGTGCTGGTCGCCAACGCGAACAGCAGTGCAAGAGCATGACGACGCAGGGGCATGGGTGGTTCCTTCCGTGGCAACAACAGGGATTGAACCCGGGATGGCGGATCGGCACAAGTCGCGCGTGTGCGGCAATGACGGTGCGGCGGGTTTGCATGCGCGCGCGGAGCGACTATCGTCGTGGCCCCGACATCAGACAGGAAGTGGCATGGCGCGTGCGTACTGGGCAGGAGGCATCGGCGTGGTCACGGCCGCGCTGCTGGCGTGGACGTTCCTGTACACGCCCGCGCCGCCTGCGCCCCCGCCGGGCCCGCCGCCGACCGTGCTGGGCTGGACGGCGCAGATCGAGGCGCTGGCGGGCGACGGTGTCGCCGGTGCGCGCGAGGGTGCGGGCATGCAGGCGCGTTTCGCCGATCCGTACGGAATGGCGGTGGATGCGCAGGGCGTGGTGTACGTTGCCGATGCCGGCGACAACAACCGCATCCGCCGCATCCATCCCGATGGTCGCGTGGAGACGCTGGCCGGGTCCGGCGAAGGCTGGCGCGACGGGCCGGCGTTGCAGGCGCAGTTCAACACGCCGTCGGCGATCGCAGTGGATGCGGCCGGCACGCTGTATGTGGCCGACACCGGCAACCATGCGATCCGCCGCATCGACCGCGATGGCACGGTGAGCACGTTGGCCGGCGACGGCCAGCGCGGCTTCCTCGACGGCCCGGCGCGGCAGGCGCGCTTCGATGCACCGATGGGCATTGCAGTGGACGCCAATGGGCGCGTGTTCGTGGCCGACACGTACAACGACCGCATCCGCGTGATCGAGACCGACGGCCAGGTGCGCACGCTGGCCGGGGGTGAGGTGCCCGGCAACATCGACGGCGCCGGCATCGGCGCGCGGCTGGATACGCCGGTGGCACTGGCGCTGGACGGCCACGGCAACCTGCTGATCGCCGATCTGTTCAACAACGCGATCCGCCAGCTCGCCCCGGATGGCACGCTGACCACGCGTGTCACCGGTGGCGGCCTGCTCAGTGGCCCGTTGTCGTTGGCGGTGACCCATGACGGGGTGATCTACGCCAGCGACATCAACGGCAAGGTGGTGCAGATCTCGGCCCAGGGCCATCAGCTCGCGCTGGCCGGTGTTCCGCCGCAGCCGCGCTTTGCGCGACCGACCGCGCTGGCACTGGACGCGGAGGGCGGGCTGTATCTGGCCGACGCGGGGTCCTACCGGGTGCACCGGCTGCGCGCGCTGGACGCAGGGCAGACCGCGCCGCCGGCCCTGGTTGGCCCTGCGCCCGATGCGCCGTTGCCGGCCACCGGCGGGCGCTGGCCGCTGGCGCCGCAGGATGGCTGGCACGAGGTGGTGGGCACGCTGGGCGAAGTGCGCGGCAACTTCAGTGGCGAGAGCCGCCACCATCTGCACGGCGGCTTCGATATCCGTGGCGATGTGGGCCAGCCGGTGCTGGCCATCGCCGACGCCAAGGTCAGCAGCCCGGCGGCGAGCTGGGCGCTGGGCGGTCAGGGCGAAGGACTGGCGCTGGACACGCTCAAGTACATCCACATGAAGGTCGGGCGCGATCCGCGCGACCGCCCGCTGGATGGGCGCTGGCAGCAGCTGCTGGATGCCGACGGCAAACTGGAACGCATCCGCGTGCGGCGCGGCACGCGCTTCCAGGCGGGCGAACCGCTGGGCAGCATCAACCGCATGGCGCATGTGCACCTGAGCGTGGGCGCCAGCGGGTTCGAACGCAATGCAGTGGCGCTGGGCTTTGCGCACTACGCCGATACGGTGGCCCCGCGCATCACGGCGGTGAGCCTGCTGGATGATCTGGAGCAGCCGCTGGTCGCCGGTGCCGACGGTCGCGTGGCGGTCTCACGGCAGGGGCCGGGTGTGCAGATCGTGGTGGAGGCCTGGGACCAGGTGGACCGCAATCTGCCACGGCGCCGGTTGGGCCTGTACCAGGTGGGTTACCAGATTCTCGATGCGCAGGGACAGCCACTGGCGGGGTATGAGCAGCCCCGCTTCAACATCGTGTTCAACCGCATGCCCGCGGAGGACAGCGCCACCGTGGTGGCCTATGCCCCGGACAGCGGCATCACCGTGCATGGCAGTGCGGTGACCCGCTTCCGTTACCTGGTCACCAATACCGTCCGCGATGGGCTGGTGGAGACCGGGCGCTGGCAGGCGGACGCGCTGCCGGCGGGCGACTACGTGATCCGTGGCAGTGCGCGCGACTACAGCGGCAACGAGGCGACCGGCCCGCGCGATCTGAAGATCACGCTGCTGCCCTGACCCGGCGCGTCAGGCGCCGACGCGCTCGCGTTCGGCGTCCATGTCCGCCAGCGGCCGCACCTCGATGCTGCCGAAACGCGACCACGGGAACTGCTGGGCGATGCGCATTGCCGCGTCGCGGTCGGGGGCATTGATCAGGTTGAAGCCGGCCAGCAGTTCGCGGGTTTCAGCGAAGGGGCCGTCGGTGATCCGCGATTGGCCCTGGCGCACGCGCACTGTCTGCGCGCTGGCGACCGGCTCGAGCTTCTGTGCCAGCACCAGCGTGCCCTCGGCCTGCAGGGCATCGGCATGCTGCAGGCAGTCGTGCATCAGGCGATCGTAGTCCTCGCCGGGCAGGGCCTGCAGCAGGCTTTCGTCGATATAGATCAGCAGCAGGAACTGCATGGCCGGGTCCGTGTCGGCAGGGAGTGTCCATGATGCCCCACCCGCCGCAACGGCCGTGTTGCAGCGCCGCAGCGGGTGCCGCGGCCGGTCGGTCGGGCGCTGGGCCGCGATGCCCTTGTCGGCGAATGTCCCCCGGCGCCGGCCTGCGGCCGCCCCCTCCTCCTTTACTTCGCCCACAAGGGCATCGCGGCCCACGTGGCCAGATTCCTGGCGCCTCCTCCCCGCTGTCGGCAACAGCCTGAACAGGCAGAGGGAAAGGGAAGAAGCATTTCTTTTCGCCGACGTGTCGATTTCCGCCCCGCTGCAACGTTGTATCCATGAAGGGCCCGCCAACTGGGCCTGCCCCGAAGGAGACACCGATGAAAGTCATGGTACTGGTCAAGGCGACCGCGGCCACCGAGGCCGGTCAGCTGCCGACCGAGCAGGAGATCCGCGCGATGGGTGCCTACAACGAGCAACTTGTGCAGGCCGGGATCATGCTGGCCGGCGAAGGCCTGCACCCCACCTCGCGCGCCCGCCGGGTGGCGTTCGGCGCCGACGCGCCACGGGTCATCGATGGCCCGTTCGCCGAGACGCGTGAACTGGTCTGCGGATTCTGGCTGTGGCAGGTGCGCTCGCTGGACGAGGCCACCGAGTGGCTCACCCGCGCCCCGTTCGCCGCCGGCGACGTGGTCGAGCTGCGCCCGATTCTCAGCGCCGAGGATTTCGGCGCGGCCTTCACTCCCGAATTACAGGCGCAGGAACAGCGTCTTCGCGATCAGATCGACAACGCCGGCTGACCATTCCCCCGCACCCCCTGGAGCATTCCCATGAAACTGATTCCGTTCCTGAGCTTCAACGGCCAGACCCACGACGCGATGGCCTTCTACGCCAAGGTCCTCAACGGCACGGTCACCTCGGAGATGAAGTACCGCGACATGCCGCCGATGGAGAACACTGACGGCTGCGGCGAGATGCCGCCGGAGACCCTGGACCACGTGGCGCACAGCCAGCTGGAGGTGGGGCAGGCGATCCTGATGGCTGCCGACAGTCCGTCCGGCCCCGGCGAGGGCAGCACCACCATCAACATCGATGTCGAGTCGGTGGACGAAGCCGAGCGCGTGTTCGCGGCCCTGGCCGAGGGTGGCGAGATCAAGATGCCGATCGGCGAGACCTTCTGGGCGCATCGCTGGGGCTTCCTGATCGACCGCTACGGCAAGCCGTGGATGGTCAACTGCATGAAGCAACCCTGATTCCCCAACAAGGATACCGACCATGACCGATTCGCCGCAGATGATCTTCGTCAACCTGCCGGTGCGCGACCTGGAGGCCTCCAAGGCCTTCTTCGCGGCGCTGGGCTATTCCTTCAACCCGACGTTCACCGACAACAATGCCGCCTGCATGGTGGTCAGCGACAGCATCTTCGTGATGCTGCTGGTGGAGTCGTTCTTCACCCAGTTCACCAACAAACCGATCAGCGACGCGCGCACGCAGACCGAGGTGATCATCGCGTTGTCCGCGCCCAGCCGCGCGGCGGTGGACGCCGCCCTGGACAAGGCGCTCAAGGCCGGCGCCAGCGAACCGCAGCCGGCACGCGATTATGGCTTCATGTACCAGCGCGGCTTCCAGGACCTCGACGGCCATCTGTGGGAATTCGCACACATGGAGGGCGAGCCGGGATGAGCCAGCCGTCGGCTTGTGCGGCGTTCGCGGCGATGCTCTGATTCCCGGCATGGATACCGCCCTGACGCACCGGCTGGACACCCTCTGGCGCATGGAAGCGCCAGCCCTGATCGCGCGCCTGACCCGGATGCTGGGCGGCGATGTGGGGCGTGCCGAAGAACTGGCCCAGGACACCTGGCTGGCCGCGCTGGAGCGTTGGCCGCAGCAGGGCGTTCCGGACAACCCCGGAGCGTGGCTGATGACCACCGCGCGCAACCGCGCCATCGACGTCCTGCGCCAGCACCAGCGGGTGGCCGGCCAGCACGCGCAGTGGGGCAGCGAGCTGGAACCGCAGCCGCTGCCCGCGCCCGATGACACCGCGGCGCTGGAAGACGACATCGGCGATGACCTGCTGCGGCTGATGTTTGTGGCGTGCCACCCGGTCCTGGCCGCCGATGCGCGGGTGGCGCTGACCCTGCGCCTGCTCGGCGGCCTGACCACCGATGAGATCGCCCGCGCCTTCCTGACCCCCGAGCCGACCATCGCCCAGCGCATCGTGCGGGCCAAGCGCACCCTGGCGCAGAAACAGGTGCCGTTCGAAGTGCCCCGGCAGGCGGCATTGCCCGAGCGGCTGGCCTCGGTGCTGGAAGCGCTCTACCTGATCTTCAACGAGGGGTACACGGCCAGCGCCGGCGACGACTGGATGCGGCCGGCGCTGTGCGAGGAAGCGCTGCGGATGGGGCGGGTGCTGGCGCATCGCCTGCCCACCTGGCCGCAGGTGCACGGCCTGCTGGCCCTGATGGAACTGCAGGCCTCGCGTACCGCCGCACGTACCACCGCCGACGGTCGCCCGGTCCTGCTGCCCGACCAGGACCGCACGCGCTGGGACTGGCTGCAGATCGCGCGTGGGCAGGCCGCGTTGCGGCAGGCGCAGGCACTGGGCGGCAGCACCGATGTGTACGTGCTGCAGGCGGCGATCGCCGAGTGCCATGCCGGCGCGCGGCGCGCGGAGGACACCGACTGGCCGCGGCTGGCCGCGCTGTACGCCGAGCTGGCCCATCATCATCCGTCACCGGTGGTGGAGCTCAACCGGGTGGTCGCCGTGGCGCGCGCGCACGGTGCCGAGGCGGCCTGGGTGCTGCTGCAACCACTGCAGGATGATCCGCGTCTGCGCGGCTACGTGCCGCTGGCGGCGGTGCGCGGCGATGTGCTGCAGCAGCTGGGGCGCCCTGCCGAAGCGCGTGCGGCGTTCCAGGAAGCGGCCGCGTTGACCGCCAATGCGCGCGAGAAAGACCTGCTGCTCGCACGCGCGGCCGCCCTGTAGACCGGCACTGCCGCAAACCGCGCCGGCTGTCCTACACTCGGGCGATTGTCGTCCCGTACTGAGGTGCAGCGTGAAGCGAGTGGTAATCAGCCTGTTGGCGTTGTCGGTGTCGTCGGCCCTGATGGCGGCCACCCCCAAATTCGATGGCGCGCGGATCTCCGCCGACGTCAAGGAACTGGCATCGGACGCCTATGAAGGCCGCTCGCCGGCCACGGCCGGGGAAGAGAAAACCGTTGCGTTCCTGAGCAGGCAGTTCGCGGCGGCCGGCCTGCAGCCGGGCGGCGACCTCAAGGACGGCAAGCGCCTGTGGACCCAGGCCGTGCCGCTGCTCAAGGGCGACATCGTGGGCGCCCCGAGCCTGTCGCTGAGCAGCAAGGGCACGCCGCAGGCCCTCAGCCAGGGCCAGGAAATCGCCGTGCGCGCCGCCATGAACGGTGCCAGCGAGGTGGATATCCGCAATGCGCCGCTGGTCTTCCTCGGCTATGGCGTCAAGGCCGACGAGCGCAACTGGGACGACTTCAAGGGCGTGGACCTGAAGGGCAAGATCGCCGTGGTGCTGATCAACGACCCGGACTTCGAAACCGGCCAGGGCGATTTCGACGGCAAGGGCATGACCTACTACGGCCGCTGGACCTACAAGTACGAGGAAGGCGCACGCCAGGGCGCGCTCGGCGTGCTGATCGTGCACGAGACCGCGCCGGCCTCGTACGGTTGGGCAACCGTGGCCGGCTCCAACACCAACACCATGTTCGACGTGGTGCGCGACAGGCCGGCCGAGGCGCATCCGCTGCTGGAAGGCTGGATCCAGCGTGATCTGGCGGTGGCGCTGTTCAAGCGTGCCGGGCTGGATTTCGAGGCGCTCAAGAAGCAGGCGCAGACCCGCGACTTCAAGCCGGTGGAGCTGAAGGGCGAAACCTTCTCGGCCAAGTACGCGGTCAAGACCGAGGTGATCACCTCGCACAACGTGGCCGCCCGCCTGGAAGGCAGCACGCGCCCGGACGAGACCGTGGTGTACAGCGCGCACTGGGATCACATCGGCGTGGGCAAGCCCGATGCCAACGGTGACACCATCTTCAACGGCGCGCTGGACAACGCCAGCGGTACCGCCTCGCTGATCGAGCTGGCGCGTGGCTTCGCCAAGGGCAAGCGCCCGGAGCGCTCGGTGCTGTTCCTGGCGGTGACCGCTGAAGAGAAGGGCCTGCTGGGCTCGGAGTACTACGCCAGCCATCCGCTGTACCCGCTGTCCAAGACCGTGGCGGTGATCAACATGGACGGGATGGCACCGTTCAGTCCGTCGCGCGATTTCGGCATCTACGGCTCGGCCAAGCTGGAACTGCTGGACCAGCTCAAGGACGTGGCCAAGGGCTGGGACATCCGCTACACGCCCGATCCCAAGCCGGAAGCCGGCCTGTTCTTCCGCTCCGATCACTTCCCGTTCGCCAAGCGCGGCGTGCCGGCGGTGTCGTACTCGGCGGGCCAGGACTGGGTGGACGGTGGCGTGGTGGCCGGCAAGAAGGCCTCCGACGACTACACCGCCAAGCGCTACCACCAGCAGGGCGACGAGTGGCAGCCGGACTGGACCTTCGCCGGCGCCGCGCGCGACCTGGAAGTGCTGTACACGCTGGGCAACCAGCTGGCCAACTCGCGCGCCTGGCCGAACTGGAGCGCCGATTCGCAGTTCCGCGCCCCGCGCGATGCCAGCGCCACCGAGCGCAAGTAACGCTGCACGCCCCGCCGGTACCGCCGGCGGGGCACCCCGGCAGGCCGACCGCAGGTCGGCTGTCGCGGCAACCGCTCCGACGGCCAGACCCGGCTGATCCCGCTTCATCCCCCCGATTCCCGCCTTCGTCGCATGCGGCTTGTCCTTGCCGGCGGCAGGACTATGCTCGCCTCATCCCTTTCCCGGAACCGCCGCCGTGCTCGCCAGCCTCGCTCTGATCGTCCGCATCCTGTTGGCCTGGGCCGCCGCGATCATCGTCGCCGGCTTCGTCTGGAGTGGCATCTTCAGCGGCATGCGCGCCGGCCCCGGCTGGGTCTTCGGGCTGCTGGCGATGTTCGTGGTGGTGACGGCCATCGGCAGCTGCATCACCCATATCCGCCGCGTGTGGCTGGTGGCCGGGCACCTGGACGGCACCACCCTGTCCAGCCGCCAGCGCCGGCAGATCGAACTGCCGATGGACGCCGGCCCGGCTTTCGCCCTGGTCGAGGCGGCGCTGGCCGAGCTGCCGCGCGTGGAGGACATGGAAAGTGCAGCCGGCAGCCTGCAGGTGCGCGCCTACGTCCGCCGTGTCGATCCCTACAACGGCCGCCCGCCGTCGCGCTGGAACCTGCCTGCGCGGCTGGCGATCAAACGCAACAGCGTGCTTGCCACCGTCACGCCGGGGCAGGGCACCAGCAGCGTGACCCTGCTGTTCGAGCCCGACGCCGGGGTGTGGGCCGACCTGCTAGCCGTCGATGAAGGCAGCAACTACGAGAACGCCGAAGCGGTCGGGCGTGCGATCACCCGCCGCGTTGCCGAGCAGCGCCGCGACGAGCAGGCCGCCGCCGCGCAGACCGCCACCGAGAAGGAACTGAGCGTGGCGCGGTTGAACCTGCTGCACGCGCAGGTGGAACCGCACTTCCTGTACAACACGCTGGCCAACGCCCAGGTGCTCACCCGCACCGACCCGCCGCGCGCGGACCAGATGCTGGGTCACCTGATCCAGTACCTGCGCAGCTCGCTGCCCCGCGTGGACGAATCGATGTCCACCCTGGGCGTGGAACTGGAGCGTACCCAGGCCTACCTGGAAATCCTGAAGATCCGCATGGGCGCGCGCCTGCTGCTGCAGGTGGACGTGCCGCCGGCGCTGCACGTGCTGCCGCTGCCGTCGATGGCCCTGCAGACCCTGGTGGAGAACGCCATCAAACACGGGCTGGAACCCAAGCCTGGCGGCGGCACGGTGTGGATCATCGCGCGCGCGTTCGACGACCATGTCACCCTGACCGTGGCCGATGACGGGCTGGGCTTCGGCCACAGCACCAGCGGCACCGGGATCGGCCTGAAGAACCTGCGCGAGCGCCTGCGCCTGACCTGTGGCGAACACGCCGGCGTGGCGATCGTGGCCAATTTCCCCAGCGGCGTGGCGGCGACGATCACCCTGCCGTACGACGCACGCGAGGCGATCCATGCAGCTTGATGCTCTCATTGCCGAAGACGAAGACCTGCTGCGCCAGTCGCTGGTGGGCCAGCTGCAGCGGCTGTGGCCGGAGCTGCGGCTGGTGGCCGAGTGCGAGGATGGTGCCAGCGCGCTGGAGCGGCTGGCGGAGCTGAAACCGGATCTGGCGCTGCTGGACATCCGCATGCCCGGCATCAGCGGCATCGAGGTGGCGCGCGCGCTGCCCGAAATCAGCCCGCGCACCCAGGTGGTGTTCGTGACCGCCTATGACCAGTACGCCATCGATGCGTTCGAGCAGGGTGCGGTGGACTACCTGCTCAAGCCGGTCAGCGACGAGAGGTTGCTGGCCACGCGCGAACGCATCCTCACGCGGATGCAGGCCGGGCGCCCGGACAATGCGATGCTCGAGCAGCTGCTGCAGCGGCTCGGCCAGCAGCCGGCGGCGCGGTCCACGGCGCCGCCGCTGGCCTGGATCACCGCCAGCAACGGCCGCGATACGCACCTGATCATGCTGGAGGACGTGGTGTACTTCCGCGCCGACAGCAAGTACACCACGGTGGTCACCGCGCAGGGCGAAAGCCTGCTGCGCACGCCGCTGCGCGAACTGCTGGAAGTGCTGGACCCGCAGCGCTTCCGCCAGGTGCACCGCTCCACCATCGTCAACATGCAGGCGGTGGCGGCGGTGAGCCGCGATGACACCGGGCGGGGCCAGCTGCGGCTGAAGTGCCGGCCGGAGATCCTCAACGTCAGCCAACCGTTCATGAGCCTGTTCCGCGGCATGTAAGCCGCCACCGCACGGAGTTGCCCCGTATGCGTACGCCCGCTCTTGCCGCTGCCAGCCTGCTGTTCCTCGCGGCCTGCCAGCAGTCCAGCAACACCTCCGTCACCCGCGTCAGCGCCAACGGGGTGGATACGCTGTACAGCCGCACCACGGTGGTGGATGGCGTGGCGCGCTTCGAGTGCATCGCCAGCCGCAGCGGGCAATGCCACTACCTGGTGCTGGACCCGCGCTGCTCGGTGGACGCCGCCTGCGCGCAGCCGCCGCTGCAGCAGTTTGCAGTGGCGGTGGGGCAGACCCGGGCGATGCCCGGCCTGCCGGCCGGCTTCAAGCAGTGCGCCAGCGATATCCACAAAGAACGATGCCACCGTGACTGATCACGGTGGCATCGTGGCTCCCCCCACTTGACGTGCCGGTCAGAAGGCCGGCTGCAGGTGCAGGTTGTTGCCGGGTTCCTGCTCGCCGACATGATTGAGGCGGCCAACCAGTTCTGAATGCTGATGCATCCGGCCGATCTCGCGCATGATGCGGATGTCTTCATGGCGCAGCTCGCGCCGTGCACTGACGACCTGCTTGTAGTTGAGCACTTCCGGATAGTGCTGGGCCATCTCCAGCGCATCGGCCACGCACTCGACGCTGTCGGCATCGGAGGTGATCCGCTCGCGGCTGTTGAACGCCTTCATCCAGCGCTCGAAGCCGGCCTTGTGGTCGAACATGTTGGCCATGAACCAGATCACGAACAGGATCGAGATCCAGGAACCGAACACGATCACCACGCGGGTGAAGGTGATATGGAAGTCGTCCTTCCACAGGTAGTTGCTGATCAGCCCGAGGATGAGCAGCGAGGCCGCCTGCCAGCCGACGATCGAGGCCATCAGCCATTGGCCCTTGGCCTTGGCGAGCACGGCCACTTCCTCGCGGATCTGCTGCTCGCTCTTGTTACGCCAATGCGCGACCTGTTTTTCGAACGGGCTGTTGTACAGCTCGTTGTCCTGCAACAGCAAACCCAAACCCTTGAACAAAGCGATCATGACGTGCTCCTTCTGGAACGTGCGGCAGCGCATTTGGACGAACTTGAGGCGGATTCAGTTCTAGCACTTCCAGCGGCCGGCGCAATGGGGAGAACGCGAAGGACAGTGCGTCGATTTTCTGAATGCGGGAGGGGTGGTGCGGTGCACCATCGCGCGCGCAGCCTGCGACAAGATGTCGCAGGTTGATTCATGTTGCGGGCGCACATGAAACACACGATGACCGTCGTGGCTCGCCGCGTCGGCCGGGATCGGCCAGAATCGAGGCCGACCGCGCAGCCAGCGGTCGTTTCTTCCGCCGATCGGACCTGCGATGCCGCCGCTGCTCAACCGTCTTTCCCGCCCCATCACCGCGCCGATCCGGCGCTGGGTACTCGACACGTTCCCGCGCGGGCAGAGCAACATCGATTACGACCACCCCGAGGGCGATCCGGGCTGGTTTGGCCCGGACAGCGCCACCTGGCGGGTGCATGCGGAGCTGCCGGGAATGCTTGCCGGCGGCCTGTGCGCGCTGATGCTGCAGACCCTGCATCCATTGGCGCTGGCGGGGGTGTACGACCACTCCAACTTCCGCGGCGATCTGGTCGGCCGGCTGCGCCGCACCACTGCCTTCGTGGCCGGCACCAGCTACGCGCCCGCCGGCGAGGTGGAGACGATGGTTGCCCGGGTCAGGCGCATTCATGCGCAGGTGCGGGGGCAGACGCCGGACGGGCAGGCGTACTCGGCCGATGCGCCGGATCTGCTGACCTGGGTCCACGTCACCGAGGCCTACGGGTTCCTGCAGGGCTGCCGCCGCTATTGCCGCGATGTGCCGGCCGCGGTTGCCGACCGCTACTACGACGAGTACCGCCGCGTGGCCGAAGCCTTGGGCGCGACCGATGTGCCGGCCTCGGAAGCGGAGGTGGCGGCGTACTTCGCACGGGAGCTGCCCCGGTTGCGCTTCGATGCGCGCTCGCGCGAGGTGCTGGCGGTGCTCTCGGGCATCCGCCTGCCGGTGCCGATGGCAGGGCTGTCGCGTGACCTGTTTCTCGGCGCCGGTGCCGCGTTGCTGCCGCCGTGGGCGGTGACCCTGCTGGAACGCACTGCGGTGCAACGTGCGCAGGCGCAGACGTCGGCCCGCCTGTTGCGCGGCATGGCGCCGCTGTTCCGCCGCGCGCTGCCGGATGGCGTGGCCACCCGCGCCTGCGCGCGTGTCGGTGTGCCGGCCAGCATCCTCGCGCGGTGGTGACGGGGCGGGCTGCATAAAAAAACGGGCGCCGAAGCGCCCGTTTTCCGGTCATCGCACCGCGATGATCACCACACCTTGACCCGCTTGTCCGGGGCCAGGTACAGCTTCTGGCCTTCCTTGACCTCGAACGCGGGGTACCACGCGTCCAGATTGCGCACGGTGAGCGCGCGGAACTGGCCCGGCGCATGCACGTTGGTCAGCAGCGAGTTGCGCAGCGCCTGCTCGCGGGCCTTGCTGCGCCATGCCTGTGCGAAGCCGAGGAAGAAGCGCTGGTCCGGCGTGAAGCCTTCGAGGGTCTGTGCCGGCTTGCCCTGCAGCGAGAGCTGGTAGGCATCGTAGGCGGTGGCCAGGCCGGCCACGTCGGCGATGTTCTCGCCCAGCGTCAGGCGGCCGTTCACCGACACGCCCGGGAACGGCTGGTAGCTGCTGAACTGCGCGGCCAGCGCGTCGCCGGCGGCGTTGAACTGCTTGAGGTCATCGGCGGTCCACCAGTTGTGCAGCTTGCCGGTTTCGTCGAACAGCGCACCGGCGTTGTCGAACCCGTGGCTGATCTCGTGGCCGATCACCGCGCCGATCGCACCGTAGTTCACCGCATCGTCGGCGGCACCGTCGAAGAACGGCGGCTGCAGGATCGCGGCCGGGAACACCAGGCGGTTTTCCAGCGGCACGTTCATCGCATTGATGGTCTGCGGCAGCATCGCCCACTCGGTGTGGTCCACCGGCTTGCCGAGCTTGGCGATGTTGCGCTGGTACTCGAACAGCTCCGCACGCGCGGCATTGCCCAGCGCATCGTCGCGCTTGACCTCCAGGCCGGTGTAGTCGCGCCACTTGTCCGGATAGCCCATGCCGACGGTGAGCCCGGCGACCTTGGCCTTGGCACGCGCCTTGGTCTGCGGCGACATCCACGCCAGCGCATCGATGCGCTTGGCGAAGGCGGCGATGATGTTCCTGGCCATCTCGTCGGCGCGTGCCTTGGTGGCCGGATCGAAGTGGCGTTCCACGTACAGCTTGCCGATCGCTTCGCCGACGGCGTGGTTGCTGTCGTCCACCGCCCGCTTCCAGCGCTCGCTCTGCTGCGGGGTGCCGTTCAGCGCGGTGCCGTGGAAGGCGAAGCGTGCGTCGGCAAAGGCCTTCGGCAGGTACGGCGCGGCGCGATCCAGGGCATGGAAGGCGAGATAGTCCTTCCACACCTCCAGCGGCTCGGTCGCCACCAGGCGCGAGATACCGGCCACGGCCTTGGGCTGCCACACGATGAAGTCCTGCTGCTCGCCCAGGCTGGCGCCGGCCAGGAACGCGCTCCAGTCCATGCCAGGTGCCTTGGCGCTCAGGTCGGCCTGCGTCCAGGCGTTGGCGCCCTTGGCCACATCGTTGGTTTCTTCCTGGGTGGCGTGCGCCTGGGCGATCCGGGTTTCCAGCGCGAGGATGCGCTGCGCCTTGCCGGCCGGATCGGCGACGCCGGCCAGCTGCAGCACCTGGGCGATGTAGGCCTGGTATTGCTTGCGCAGCTCGGCCATGCGGCCGCCCTGCAGGTAGAAGTCGCGGTCCGGCAGGCCCAGACCGCCCTGCACCAGGTACGGCGCGGTGCGGTCCGGCTGCAGCAGGTCCACCGACACCCACACGCCGAACAGGCGGTCGGTGTAGAAGTTGGTCGCATTCAGCAGGTCGACGTCGGCGCGCAGGGTGCCGCCGAGGGTGGTGGCCAGCGCGGATTTGTCGGCGACGGCGGCGATGGCGTCCAGGGTCGGCTTGACCGGGGCCAGGCCGCGCGATTCGATGCCCGCTTCGTCCATGTAGGCGGCGTAGTAGTCACCGATCAGCTTGGCTTCGCCGTCGGCCTTGGCATCGGCGGCGGCGCCTTCGAGGATCGCGCGGGTGTCGGCCAGGGTCTTTTCGGCGATGACGTTGAAACTGCCGTAGCTGGAGCGGTCGGCCGGGATCTCGGTGTTCTTGACCCAGGTGCCGTTGGCGAAGCCGAAGAAGTCATCGCCCGCGGCGAGGCTGCGGTCCATGCCGGCGCTGTCGAAGCCGAAGCTGCCCAGCTGCGGCTTGGCCGGGGCCGGCGACGCGGCGGTATCGGCGGCGGGCGTGGCCGGCGGTGCGGCCGGTTCACGGTCGCAGGCGGCCAGGCTCAGCGACAGGCTGGCGGCAATGGCGAGCATCAGGGTGGGGCGGCGCAGCTTGGACATGGACCTTCTCAGGCAACGGAAAGGACCTAGTTTAGTCCTCTGGCGCAGGCGGGACCGGGCCGCATGCCCGATCGTCCACTGGCCAGATTCAGCTCTTCCCGCACGCCTGCCGCTGGTGCATGCTGGGGCCGGCAGGACCGTTCCGCGCCGGGGTGCCAGGGGAGGCATCGCGTGGACACGATTGCAGGCGTCAAGAAACGGGGGCTTCGGCCGCTCAGGTTTGGGGGAAACCAGGAAGCGTTTGCGCATGAAGTCAGCCCGCTATGAAGGGAGCCGTTTGCGATGCCCGCGTTGAACCGTGCAATGGCACGGCCACTGCGGACTATCGTCTGGTTGGGCAGTGCGCTGGCCGTGCTGCTCGCCGTCGCGCTGGGCGCCATGCTGGCCAACGACTACCAGCGGCGCCAGGAAGCCGCGCAACGCCAGAGCTCTGCGCTGGCGGCCGGCTCGCAGCGCCTGCTGCGGTTGGAACTGCGCAACCTGGAACGGGCCATGCTGGGCATCGCCGACGATGGCGCCAAGCTGTTCCAGCGCGTGCCGGAGCAGGCGCCGGAGCTGCTCGACGACGCCATTGCCGGGGTGCTGCAGCGGCATGCCGAGCTGGACAGCATCGTGGTGGTGGACCAGCACGGGCGCGCGCTGACCAGCGGCAGCGGTGATCTGCACCTGCCGTTGTGGGCGATGGAGTCCAACCGCGGTACCGACAGCGCGCTGTACATCGGCCCGCCGCAGGCGCTGGACGGCCATCGCTGGGTGCTGCCGCTGGCGCTGCGCATGGGCCAGGACCGCTGGCTGCTCAGTCGCCTGCACACCGACGAACTGACCTCGATCATCAGTGGCCTGGACACCGGCGAGTACGGGGTGATCTCGATCACCGACGCGCAGGGGTATGTGCTGGCACGCAGCCCCGATCCGCTCGGGGCCACCGGCCAGCGCTATGGCCTGGGCCGGCGCGAGATGCTGCGCACCGATGCCGTGACGCCGCTGGGCATCGAGACCAGCGCGGTGGACCAGATCGAACGCATCTCCACGCTGACCACGCTGGGCCAGTACCCGCTGGCGGTCTACGCCGGCCTGGGCCGCCGCGATGTGCTGGCGCCGTGGTGGCCCTATGTGTACGCCTCGCTGGGCGTGTACCTGGCGTACTGGGTGGTGTTTCTCGGGGTGTACTTCAGCCTGCGCCGCGCCAGCGTGCACCAGGACGCGCTGACCGAGGAACTGCGTACCGGCCACGCCGAGCTGCGCCTGGCCCATCAGGTCGGCAAGGTCTGCACCTGGTACGTGGACGAGGATGCGTGCGTGCTGCGCTGGTCACCGCTGGCACGCGAGATCTTCGGCGTGGAGATCGACAGCCTGCCGGTTGCCGACTTCTTCGCCCGCGTGCATCGCGAGGACGCGCCGCGCATGCAGGCCGCCTTCGACGCGGCCTTCGCCGGCACGGCGGTGCTGGATGAAATGTTCCGCGTGGTGCTGCCCGGCGGTGCCGTGCGCTGGGTGTCGGCGCGCGGGCAGCGGGTGGCGGTGGTGGACCGGCAGCGGCGCATGATCGGCGCGCTCACCGATGTCAGCGAGCGCGTGCAGGCGCTGGCACGGGTGCAGCAGGCCGAGCGCCAGTTCCGCCTGCTGTTCGACCGCAATCCGGCCCCGTTCTGGGTGTTCGACCCAGACACGCTGCGCTTCCTGGAAGTGAACGAGGCGGCGGTACGCCAGTACGGGTTCAGCCGCGACGAGTTCCTGTCCATGAGCATTCTCGACATCCGCCCGCGCGAAGGCTGGGAGGAGATCCGTGGCGCCATCGCACAGGCGCGCATCGGCGATGTGCAGGACGCCACGGTACGCATGCACCGGCGCAAGGACGGCACCGTGTTCGAGGTCCGCGCCCATCTGGCGCGGCTGGACTTCGATGGGCGCCAGGCGTGCCTGGTCCTGGCCGAGGATGTCAGCGAGCGCCTGGCCTACGAGCGCGATCTGGCCTACCACGCCACCCACAACCCGGCCACCGGCCTGCTCAATACGCGTGCACTGGCCGAGCAGCTGGATGCCGCAGGCGGTGGCTACACCATCGCCTATGTGCAGTTCCGCGGGTTGCAGCTGGTGGCCGATACGCTGGGCCGCGAAGTGGGCGAGGTGGTGCTGCAGGCGATGGCCAAGCGCCTGGGCGGGCTCGGTGCGCGGTATGGCGCGCTGGCATTCCAGCCGGCCGAGGACTTCATCTTCGCCATCGGCGATGGCCACGATCGTCAGTCGGCGCTGGATACGCTGGTGCAGACCGTGTCCGAACCGGTGCGCGGGCAGGATTGGCTGCACCAGTTCGAGCCGCGCATCGGCGTGGCGGTGAAGTTCGACGGTGATGTGCTGCCGGCCGAGCAGGTGATCGGCATGGCCGCGCAGGCCGCGCACGCCGCGCGCGACGAAGGCAGCGTGATCGCGTGGTACGACAACACGGTGAGCTCGCGGCTGGCCGAGCGGTTGCGCCTGGCCGGGCGTATCCACAGCGCGATCGACGCCGAGTTCGAGCTGTACTTCCAGCCCATCTGCCACGCCAGCGACGGCACCCCGGCCGCGCTGGAAGCCCTGCTGCGCTGGCCGCAGCCGGATGGCAGCTTCATTCCCCCGGGTGAGTTCATCCAGCTGTGCGAAGACACCGGGCTGATTCTGGCGCTGGGCCGCTGGGTGATCCGCGCGGCGGCGCAGGCGCAGCGGCAGCTGGTCGATGCCGGCTGGGGCATGTTGCCGATCGCGGTGAACGTGTCGGCAGTGCAGTTCTTCAACAGCGACCTGGTGGCCGAGTTCACCCGCGCCAGCCAGGAGTTCGGCCTGGAACGCGGCGCGCTGCAGGTGGAACTGACCGAGAGCAGCCTGATGCGCAAACCGGCGCAGGCCAAGCAGACCATGCAGCGCCTGCACGAGCAGGGCATCTGCATTTCGCTGGACGATTTCGGCACCGGCTATTCCAACATGTCCTACCTGCAGCACCTGCCGCTGGACATCCTGAAGATCGACCGCAGCTTCGTGGCCGATGTGGAAACCAACCCGCGCAATGCCTCGATCTGCCGTGCGCTGTTGTCGCTGGGGCACAGCATGGGGCTGACCATCATCGCCGAAGGCGTGGAAACGCCCGGGCAGCACCAGTGGCTGGCCGCGCATGGCTGCGACCAGGTGCAGGGCTACCTGCTGGGCCGGCCGGCGCCGCTGCGCGAGGTGATCGCGCGGCTGGAGACCGCCGACGCGGTGTAGCGCCGGGCGGTGCGGCCGGCGCGGTCAGGCCAGCGCGTCGACCAGGTAGTCGATGAAGCTGCGCACTTTCGGCGCCAGGTGGTTGCGGCTGGTGTAGACGGCATGGATGCCGACCGGCGCAACGTCCCAGTCGGGCAGGATGCGCTGCAGGCGTCCATCGGCCAGCGCATCGTCGACCAGGAAATCCGGCTGCAGGATGATGCCCAGGCCGGCGATCGCCGCTTCGCGCAGCACGTCGCCGTTGTTGGCGCGGATGCCGCCGCGGATGGCCACGCTGACTTCGCCACGCGGGCCGCGCAGCTGCCAGGCATCACCGCCGCCCCAGTAGCTGTAGTTCAGGCACTGGTGATCGGCCAGGTCCTCCGGCTGCTGCGGGTGACCGTACGCGGCCAGGTAGGCCGGTGACGCGCACAGGGTGATGCGGGCGTCGGCGAGTTTGCGCGCGATCAGCGCCGGACCCGGTTGCCGGGTGATGCGGATGGCCACGTCGAAGCCTTCTTCGACCATGTCCACCAGGCGGTCGGACAACGACAGATCCAACTGCACCTGCGGATGGCGCGCCCGGTAGCCGGCCAGCAGCGGGCCGAGCCGGGCGATGCCGTAGCTGACCGGTGCGTTGATCCGCAGCAGGCCCGAGGGCTCCAGCGCCTGCGCGCCGATGCTGGCCTCCAGTGCATCGAACTGCGCCAGCAGCTGCACGCATTGGGCGTAGTAGGCCGCGCCGGTGCTGGTCGGGCTCACCCGGCGGGTGGTGCGGTTGAGCAGGCGCGTGGACAACCGCTGCTCCAGCGCGGCGATCTGGCGGGTGACGCCGGCCGTGGACATGTCCAGCGCCTGCGCCGCGGCGCTGAAGCCGTTGCGCTCCACCACCGCCACGAACACGCGCATTGCGTCCAGAGTGTCCATTGTTTCGATTCCTGTAACAAATAGCGTCGGCTGATCGTATTTATTGTCCCTGGTGCGCGCAATAACCTGTCCACATCGCATCCCGCCGAGGTTTCCCATGCACACCCCCGCCAACCGTACCCCCACCCTGGCCCCGTATGGCGCGACTGCGCTGCGCTGGGCGCTGGGGGCGCTGTTCCTGGTCCACGGGCTGACCAAGCTGCTGGTGTTTACCCCGGCCGGCACCGCCGCCTATTTCCAGTCGCTGGGCCTGCCCGGCGCGCTGGGCTACGTCACCATCGCCCTGGAGCTGACGCTCGCCGCCGCGCTCCTGCTGGGCATTTTCGCGCGCTGGGTGGGCCTGATCGGCGTCCCGCTGCTGCTGGGCACCATCGTGACGGTGCACGGCGCCAACGGCTTCAGCTTCGCCAATGCCGGCGGCGGCTGGGAATACCCGGCGTTCTGGGCGCTGGCCCTGCTGGTGCTGTTCTGCATCGGCGACGGCAAGTGGACGCTGGCGTCCCGCTGAGCTTGCCGTTGCCCACGTCCCCCTGCTGGAGCCTGCCATGACCCGCCTGCCTTCGCTGTACATCTCGCACGGTTCGCCGATGACCGCGCTCACCCCCGGCCTGGTCGGCGAGCGCCTGGCCGACCTGGCCGCCACGCTGCCGCGCCCGCGCGCGATCGTCATGGCCTCGGCCCACTGGCTGACCCGCCAGCCGGCGGTGGGCGGGCATCCGCGGCCGCCGACCATCCACGATTTCGGTGGCTTCCCGCAGGCGCTGTTCGACCTGCAGTACCCGGCGCCGGGCGATCCGGCGCTGGCCCGCGAGGTTGCCGAGCGGCTCGGGGCAGCCGGCCTGCCGACCGTGATCGATGCCGCCCGTGGCCTCGACCACGGCGCATGGGTGCCGCTGCGCTTCCTGTACCCGCAGGCCGACATTCCGGTGGTCCCGCTGGCGATCCAGCCGCTGCTCGGGCCGGCGCATCAGCTGGCACTGGGCCGTGCGCTGGCGCCGTTGCGCGAGCAGGGCGTACTGCTGATCGGATCGGGCAGCATCACCCACAACCTGCACGACTGGGGCGATTACCAGGCCGGCAAGGAAGCGCCCTACGTGCGGCCCTTCATCGAGTGGGTGGAGCAGCGGCTGGCAGCCGATGACAGCGCCGCGCTGCTCGACTACCGCCGCCAGGCACCGTATGCCGAGCGCGCGCACCCCACCGATGAGCACCTGCAGCCCCTGCACTTCGCGATGGGCGCGGCCGGTGCGGACACGCTGGGCGCGCAGCGTATCGATGCCGGTATCGATGCCGGTTTCCTGGCGATGGACATCTACCGCTTCGACGGCGGCGATGCCGCACGGCCCGCGCCATGAGCAGCGGCCTGTACACGGTGGTGCGCGCCGCCACCGGCCCGGCACAGGGGCTGGTGGTGCTGATGCACGGCGTGGGCAGCCACGAACGTTCGCTGCTGCCGCTGGCGCAGGCGTTGGACCCCCGTCTGCAGGTGGTGCTGCCGCGCGGGCCGCTGTCGTTCGGGCCCGATGCATTCGGCTGGTTCACCGTGCAGTTCGGGCCGCAGGGGCCGGTGATCGACCCCGCCCAGGCCGAGGCCAGCCGCCTTCGCCTGATCGACTTCGTGCGGCAGCAGCAGGCGCAGCTGGGCCTGCCGGCCACGCGCACGCTGGTGGCCGGCTTCAGCCAGGGCGGGATCATGAGCGCCAGCATCGCGCTGACCGCACCCGAGGTGGCCGCACGCTTCGCGGTGCTGTCCGGCCGCATCCTGCCCGAGATCGCCGCGCATGTTCCGGCCGACATCGCCACGCGTGATCTGGAGGGCCTGATCCTGCACGGCCGCCACGACAGCAAGCTGCCGTTCGCGCTCGCCACCGCCGCGTCCGCGCGGCTGCGCGCGCTCGGTGTGCGGCATACGCTGAAGGACTACCCGGCCGACCACGCGCTGACCGCGCCGATGCAGGCCGATTTCAACGCGTGGACCGTGCAGCGTCTGCTGTCGCTCCACTGAGCCGGCGCGCACGCGCGCGTTCGCGCGACGGCAGGGGTGTGGTACGTTTTTTCCGTTTCCGGCGCCGGCTGTCCGCAGCCTCCCCCGCGCTGTCCACTGGAAAATGCATGCATACCATTGAAGTCGTCCTGGCGATGCTGGTGGCCGTGGTGGCCAGCGGCTACCTGGTCCGGGTCCTGCCGCTGTCGCTGCCGTTGCCACTGGTGCAGATCGGCCTCGGCGCGGTGATCGCCGGCGTGTTCAACCGCGGCCACGCGCTGGAACCGGAGATGTTCTTTCTGCTGTTCCTGCCGCCGCTGCTGTTCCTGGATGGCTGGCGCATCCCCAAACAGGGCCTGTTCCGCGACAAGGGCGTGATCCTGGAACTGGCCTTCGGGCTGGTGGTGTTCACCGTGATCGGCGCCGGGTTCCTGATTCACTGGATGATTCCGGTGATGCCGCTGGCGGTGGCGTTCGCCCTGGCCGCGATCATCTCGCCCACCGATCCGGTGGCGGTGGGGTCGATCGCCGCGCGCGCGCCGATTCCCAAACGGCTGATGCACATCCTGGAAGGCGAGTCGCTGCTCAACGATGCCTCGGGCCTGGTCTGCTTCCGCTTCGCAGTGGCGGCGGTGATGACCGGAACGTTTTCGCTGGCGACCGCGTCGCTGACCTTCCTGTGGGTGGCCGTGGCCGGCCTGGCGATCGGTGTGGCAGTCACGCTGGGCGTGTCCACCTTCCAGCGCTGGCTGTGGCGGCGCTTCGGCGAGGAGCCGGGTGCGGCACTGCTGGTCAACCTGCTGATTCCCTTCGCCGCCTACCTGCTGGCCGAAGAGGCCAATGCCTCGGGCATCCTGTCGGCCGTCGCGGCGGGCATCACCATGAGCTATGTCGAGCTGACCGGCCGCGTCTCCGGCAGCATGCGCGTGCAGCGCGCCGCCGTGTGGGGGATGCTGCAGTTCAGCTTCAACGGCATCATGTTCGTGCTGCTCGGCGAGCAGCTGCCGGGCATCGTCGAGCGCGCGATCACCACCGTCAGCGAGAGTGGCCATCACAGTGCGTGGTGGCTGCTGGTGTACGTGGTGGTGATCAACCTGGCGCTGGTGGTGCTGCGCCTGGCCTGGGTATGGCTGTCGCTGCGCTGGAGCCTGCTGCGTGCGCGCCACCGTGGCGAAGTCCAGCAGGGCACGCCGTGGCGGGTGGTGGTGGCCACCTCGGTCGCCGGCGTACGCGGGGCGATCACCCTGGCCGGCGTGTTGACCCTGCCGCTGTTCCTGCCCGATGGCAGCGCCTTCCCGGCGCGCGATCTGGTGATCTTCCTGGCGGCCGCGGTGATCCTGGTGTCGCTGGTCGGCGCGAGCGTGGCGCTGCCGCGGCTGTTGAAGGGACTGGAGCTGCCCGCCGATTCGGGCGACCGCAAGGCCGAGGACCTCGCCCGCAAACTGGCCTCCAAAGCCGCGCTGGCCGGCGTGGAGCGCATGCGCCAGCAGCTGGTGCAGAACCAGACCACCGAGAACGTGCAGCTGTACAACGATGCCGCCTCACGGGTCAGCCTGCTGTACCAGCGCAACCTGGAGAAGGAAAACGGACCGGACGCCGATCCGGAGAAGGTCAAGCGGATGGAGCAGGGCTATCGCCAGCTGCGCACCGCCGGTCTCACCGCCGAACGTGAAGAGCTGTTCCGCCTGACCCGGCGCGGCAAGATCTCCGATGAGATCTCGCGCAGGCTGATCCGCAACCTGGACCTGCTGGAAACGCGGCAACGGGACTGAGATCGTCGCCCGACCAACGGTCGGGCGCTACCGCGTAACCGGGCAGCAACCGACCGTTGGTCGGTTGACCGGTTATTCCGGCTTCTGGTCCAGGAAGTAGGCCACCACGGTGCCCTTGACCTTGATCGTCATCGGGTTGCCGCGGCGGTCACGGGCCTTGCCGGCCTGCACGCGGATCCAGCCTTCGCTGACCGAATACTCCTCGACGTTGTCGCGCTCGACGTCGTTGAAGCGGATGCCAACCCCGCGCTCCAGCGCGGCGGCGTCATGGAAGGGGCTGGCCGGGTTGATCGCCAGGTGATCGGGAGGGGTATCGCTCATGGTCATCGGGTACTGACGGCCACCACGGCCATCTTCTGCCGCACAGGATAAACCGCAGCGGCGCCCAGGCCGAATTTCGCTTCCTGCCAACGCCATCCCACGGCAGAATGCGCCCCTGCCTCCAGGAATACCGGTCATGCCCGACAACAGCGATTATTTCGACTTCGAAGAAGAAGAACGCGATTTCGACGAAGACGACTTCGAGGCGCGCATCTGGAACCTGTTCGTGCTGATCAACCCGGGCGACGAGGAACTGGCACTGCAGCAGTTCAACCGCTGGCGCGAAGCGCTGCTGGAAAGCGGCGAGGAGATCGATGAAGAGGCCGAGTGGCTGCCGCCGCTGCTGACGGCCATCGCCTGGCAGTCCGGCTTCGAGGTCGAGCGCGGCGATGCCGATGCCCTGATGTCGGCGGTCAACGAGCTGTCCGCGCGCTGGAACCTGCAGCTGGACTGGGGCGGCGACCTGGACGACGAGGACTTCGCCGCCGAGGTGGACGCCCCGCAGCTGATGGCGACCGCGTATGACCGCCTGCGCGAGCACAACTACTCGTTGTGGAGCGTGGATGCCGGTACCGACGGCCTGTCCGGCTGGATGGCGCTCAGCCGCGATGACGACGCCATGCTGGCGCTGTGCTCACTGCTGGGTGTGGAAGTGCGGCCGGGCAGCGATCCGTTCTAAGCCACGCATCCAACCCGTAATGCCGGCCGCTGGCCGGCAACAGCCAACCGGTAGTGCCGGCCGCTGGCCGGCAACCACGCGACGCGTGCTCACGGCGCGTACTGCGCCCGGGCGTTGGCAATGACCGCTTTGACCAGGGCACGGTCGGTGTGGCGCGAAATGGCGCGTGCGCCCAGCGCGATGGCCCGCAGGCGCATCGGGGCGGGCACATCGTAGTGCGCGCCGCTGCGGCGGTTCTGGAACGCCCGCCGCGGAATCCCGAGCTGCGCCGCCAGGGCGTGCAGCTCGGGCAGGGTGTCGGCCATCAGATGCGCCCAGCGCTCGCCGCGCCAGGGGTGTACCGCATCGTCGACATAGACCGTCACCGGGGGCCGCGATCAGCCCTTGGGCTGCGCGTCGGCGTCGGCCGGGGTGGCGTCGGCAGCCGGTGCATCGGTCGCGTCAGCGTCAGCGGCATCGGCAGCCACCTCGGTGCCGGCATCGGCGTCGCCGTCGGCGGCCTCGTCTTCACCTTCCACGCCTTCGAACTCGGACACCAGCTGGGCCAGGTACTCGTCGGCGGTCTTGCCTTCTTCGGCGGCCAGGTCGTCGATCATCTGCTGCATCTGGGTCGAGTATTCCAGGGTGACCTTGCGGCCTTCCTTCTCCTGGACGTTGGACAGGTGCTTGAGCATGGCCAGCATCGGGATCGGGTTGTCCGCGTTGCCCATCGTCTGCCCACCAATGGCCAGCAGCCATTCGGTGCCCTGCAGGCCGATCGCGGCGACCACCTGGCCTTCCTCGTTCTGCAGGACGGCGTGGTTCTGCACCGGCTGCTGGGCGTTCAGGCGGTTGATCGGACGCTTGGGCTGCTGCTTCTTGCGCTTGTCGCGCTTGGCCTTGGACTGCTTGGACATGGGAACGGTCTATCTGTACGGGAAAGACCGTCATTGTAGTGCCGGCCGCTGGCCGGCTCCACGGATTCCGTACCAGCGCCGGTCGTCCGCCCGCTGGCCGGGCCCGTCTCAGGGCGAGGCGGGCGCGGGTGCCGCCTGTGCTGCCGGCAGTGCGGGCGCGCCCTGGGTGGCCTGGATGTCGGCGTCCTGGGCGGTCGGCGACAACGCCACTTCCTGGCCTGCACCGGCCAGCGCCGCCGCCTCGGCGGCCTTGGTCATGACCACGATGCTGATCCGGCGGTTGATCGGGTTGTCCGGCTGGGTCTTGTCGAACAGCACCGACGACGACAGCCCGACCACGCGGGTGACCTTCTCCTCGGTCATCCCGCCATCCAGCAGCGCCCGCCGGGCCGCATTGGCGCGGTCGGCGCTGAGCTCCCAGTTGCTGTAGCCGTGCACCGCGGTGTACGCGGTGGTGTCGGTATGGCCGGTGATGCTGATCCGGTTCGGTACATGGTTGATGAACTGCGACAGCTCACGCAGGATCTCGCGCGTGTAGGGCTTGAGCGCGGCACTGCCCATGTCGAACATCGGCCGGTTCTGCTTGTCCACGATCTGGATGCGCAGCCCTTCGGGGGTGAGATCGAGCAGCAGCTGGTCCTTGAACGGCTCCAGCGCCTGGCTCTTGCTGATCGCCTCTTCCAGCTCCTTCTTCAGCGCTTCCAGCTGCTGCTGCTCGCGCTCGCGCTCGGTCTGCGCAACCGGCTTGGCAGCCTGCTGGTTCTGGAAGGGATCGTTGCTGTTGCCGCGCGAGATGTCGGTGGCGCCGCCCAGCTTGATCATCGAGGTGCTGGCACCGCCAGGACCGGCCATGCCCGGTGCGGGCGTGGCGCTCTGGCCGGCCAGCGGGCTGGGGTTGCGGAAGTACTCGGAAATCGCGGCGCGCTCGGGCTTGGTGGTGGCCGCCATCAGCCACAGCACGAGGAAGAACGCCATCATCGCGGTCACGAAGTCGGCATAGGCCACCTTCCAGGCGCCGCCGTGGTGGGCGGCGTGGCCGGCCTTCTTGACCCGGCGGACGATGACGGTGGGTTTGTTCTCGGCCATGAGGGTGCCTTACTTGACCGTCTTGAGGTGCTGTTCGAACTCGCTGAAGCCCGGGCGCACGTTGGACGGCAGGGTCTTGCGGGCGAACTCCAGGGCGATCTTCGGGTTGTAGCCACGCAGGCAGGCCAGCAGCGCGGTCTTGACCGACTCATAGATGCGGCTGTCCTGCTCGGCACGCGCTTCCACAGCCGCCGCCAGCGGGCCGACAAAGCCGTAGGCCAGCAGGATGCCCAGGAACGTGCCGACCAGTGCGCCGGCCACGTGCGCGCCCACCTCGGTGATCTCACCGCCGATGGAGCCCATCGTGATCACGATGCCCAGCACGGCGGCCACGATGCCGAAGCCGGGCAGGCCGTCGGAGACCTTGTTGAGCACCGCCGAGGGCTGCATCGCTTCGGCATGGTGCTTCTCCAGCTCCAGCTCCAGCAGCGGTTCCAGCTCATGCGGCTCGATGTTGCTGCCGATCATCAGGCGCAGGCAGTCGGTGATGAAGTCGACCAGGTGGTGGTCGGCCTGCACCTTGGGGTAGTTGGCGAAAATCGCGCTTTCGGCCGGCCGCTCGACGTGGTCTTCCAGCGCCATGAAGCCTTCGCGACGGGCCTTGTTGAGCAGCTCGTAGAGCAGGCTCAGCACATCGATGTAGTCCTGCTGCTTGTAGCGCGGGCCCTTGAACACGTCCACGGTGGCGCGCAGGGTCTGCTTGACGGTCTTGATCGGCGTACCGATCAGGAACGCGCCCAGTGCCGCGCCGCCGATGATGACCAGTTCATAGGGCTGCCACAGGGCAGCCAGTTTGCCGTGCGCGCCGATGTAGCCGCCAAGCACGCTGAGGATGACGACGAGGAGTCCAACGATGATGAGCATGGGGCGGACGCGGGGAGGGGATACCTCCATGTCGGCCCGGCCCCCGCTTTTCTGAAGGGGGGCGTTGGTTGGATGTCACAGTTTTGCGGGGAGAGTGTGCCGACCAAAGGCCGGCACCCACCTCCCCGGGGCCGTCAGCCGGCGGGGCCGGCCTCGGCGCCGCCACGCTGCAGCGGGTCCGGATAGGGCGCACCGTTGGGCGTGAACGACAGCGAGACCGAATTCAGGCAGTGCCGCTCATGGGTCGGCGGCGGGCCGTCCGGGAATACATGGCCGAGATGGCTGTCACACCGCGCGCAAACGATTTCGGTCCGGATCATGCCGTGACTGATGTCACGGATTTCGCGGACATGGGCCGGGTCGAACGGCGCGAAGAAGCTCGGCCAACCCGTCCCCGAGTCGAACTTCGTGCTCGAGCGGAACAGCGGCAGACCGCACAGCCGGCAGCCGTAGACGCCGTCCTGCTTGTTGTCCAGGAAGACGCCGCAGAACGGGGCCTCCGTGCCGTGGTGCAGCAGCACGCGCTGCTCGTCGGCGCTGAGCCCGGCAATCAGTGCCTGGCGTTGGTCGGCGCTGGGCGGGGCAAGGTCGAAAGCGGTCATCGGCGGTTCCTCGGGGGCATGCCAGCAAGATTGGGCCGGCGGGGAGGGCGTTCAAGCCGCCGCGTTCATCGTGCTGATACCCACGCGGGCGCAAGGTGAAGCCTGTCCCCCCGCCAGGAGCCCGCCATGAACCGCCCACGCCGCCTCGGCGCCGTGCTGCTGCTCCTGCTGCCGCTCCCGGCACTGGCGCAGATCGGCCCCCCGCCGTCGCCCACCGCCACCCGCCCGGTCGTTGCGCCGCAACCGGCCCCGGTCCCGCTGCCCATCCCCGTGCGCCCGGCACCGGCCGACAGCCTCGCCGGCGAACTGGCCCCGGTGAAGTCCAACAGCCAGATGCAGCAGCAGCTGCGCACCCATCCCATCCAGAGCAAAGGCCCGGCCGGCACCGCCCCGATCCAGGGCCCCACCCTGCAGCCCAAGGTCTACGACCGCCACGGCCGGATCATCCCCGGCGCCAAACAGGTCGGCCCCAACCGCGTCCTGGATACGCGTACCGGCAAGTACTACGACTCGCTCCCCAGCGCGGGCGGACAACAGATCCGGCCATAGGGCGTTGCAGACTGCGCGGAACGAAGAAGAGCCCGCTTTCGCGTCCGCACACCGTCATCCCGATGGTCGCGGGGGGGGGGGGGGGCGCGAGGGGCGATACCATAGGGAGAGGGTGGGCGGGGATAGCCTCCCGCAGGACCGTCCACGACAGGGATGTCGTGGACGAGCCCCCACGGACGGGTTCACGGCGTGTCCTGCGGGAGGCCTGCCGTGCGCGGCCCGCCGCAGCAATCGAGACGCTGCTTCTGCTTCTGAGTAAGTGAGCCCACCGCATGAACACTTCACAACCGCCACCCGCAGTCATCTGCATCAACGCGCAACCTCACCGCTTTTTCGCCTGCGATTAACCGTTTTTCCCGGACCCTGTACGTGCGCCGCAACACACAGCGCATCCCCCAAGGCATTTCGAGAAGAGTGCAATCATGGCTAACCAGCAGAACCGCAATCCCGGCAAGGCACCGCAGGAACAGCAGGGTCAGCAGCAGAACCAGAAGGCCGGCCAGCAGAACCAGCAGCAGTGGGATCAGCAGAACCAGAAGGGCGGCAAGCAGCCCGACCAGCAGCGCCATCCCGACTCGAAACAGCAGCGCTGACGCGTTTCACGCAATCATCAAGGCGGTGCGCACCTGCGCGCCGCCTTCTGCGTTCCTCAGTCGGGAATCGGCAGCGTCAGCGTTTCCTTCACCTCTTCCATCACGATGTAGCTCTTGGACTCGCGCACGTGTGGCAGCGTCAGCAGCGTACTGCCCAGCAGCTTGCGGTACGACGCCATCTCGCTGATCCGCGCCTTCAGCAGATAGTCGAAATCGCCCGACACCAGATGACACTCGAGCACGTTGGGCAGCTTCAGCGCCGCCCGCCGGAACTCCTCGAAAATATCGCCGGACTTGTAAGCCAGGCTGATCTCCACGAACACCAGCAGGCTCGCCTTGAGGTAGTGCGGATCCAGCTTGGCGTAGTAGCCGGTGATCGCCCCGTCGCGCTCCAGCCGGCGTACCCGCTCGGTGCACGGCGTCGTCGACAGGCCCACCCGCTCGCCCAGTTCGGTGAAGGAAATCCGGCCCTCTGCCTGCAGGATCCGCAGGATCTTCCGGTCGATCTTGTCCAGCTCGCGCGCGCGTACGGCCATCGTGTCAGCCTGTCGAGGATGTTTGCAGGACAATACCCTGCCTCAGCTCCTAAAAACAGGCGAATTGATTGGTTTGGGCTGACTATACTTCCTCAATTGTGGTCCCGGCACGCTTCTGTGCAGGGAATGATCGGGTTGGAGAGGTGTCATGCGCGTTCTAGTCCTTGGCAGTGGGGTAATCGGCACGACCAGTGCCTGGTACCTGCGGCAGGCCGGGTTTGAAGTCACGGTCGTCGACCGCCAGCCCGGTCCGGCGCTGGAAACCAGTTTCGCCAATGCCGGCCAGCTGTCCTTCGGCTACACCTCGCCGTGGGCCGCCCCCGGCGTGCCGCTCAAGGCGGTCAAATGGCTGTTCTCCGAGCATGCCCCGCTGGCCATCCGGCCCGGCCTGGACTGGCACCAGTACCGCTGGCTCGCCCAGATGCTGCGCAACTGCACCCATGAGCGCTACGCCATCAACAAGGCGCGCATGGTGCGCATGTCCGAATACAGCCGCGACTGCCTCAACGAACTGCGCGCCGAGACCGGCATCCAGTTCGAAGGCCGCGACCTCGGCACCACCCAGCTGTTCCGCACCCAGCAGCAGCTGGATGCCTCGGCCCAGGACATCGAGATCCTCGCCCGCTACGACGTGCCCTACGAAGTGCTGGACCGCGCCGGCATCATCGCCCACGAACCGGCCCTGGCCGCCGTCGCCGACACTCTGGTCGGCGCGCTGCGCCTGCCCCGTGACCAGACCGGCGACTGCCAGCTGTTCACCCGCCGCCTGGCGCAGATGTGCGTCGATGCCGGTGTCGAATTCCGCTTCGACCAGGACATTGCCGGCCTGCAGACCCAGGGCGACCGCATCACCGGTGTGCACATCAATGGCGCGCTGGAAACCGCCGACCGCTACGTGGTCGCACTGGGCAGCTATTCGCCGGCCCTGGTGGACCCGCTCGGCCTGCGCCTGCCCGTGTACCCGCTCAAGGGCTACTCGCTGACCCTGCCGATCACCAACCCGGCGATGGCCCCCACCTCGACCATCCTGGACGAAAGCTACAAGGTGGCCGTGACCCGCTTCGACGACCGCATCCGCGTGGGTGGCATGGCCGAGGTCGGCGGATTCGACCTGTCCCTGTCGCCGCGCCGCCGCGCCACCCTGGAGAAGGTTGTGCGTGACCTGTACCCGGAGGGCGGCGATCTGAGCCGCGCCGAGTTCTGGACCGGCCTGCGCCCGGCCACGCCCGACGGCACCCCGGTGATCGGCGCCACGCCGTACCGCAACCTGTTCCTCAACACCGGCCACGGCACCCTCGGGTGGACGATGGCCTGCGGCTCCGGCCGCTACCTCGCCGACCTGATGAGCGCGCGCCAGCCGCAGATCAGCACCGAAGGCCTGGATATCTTCCGTTACGGCCACGCGGCCGCATCCGTACGTCATAGTGAGCCTGAAGCATGCGCCCAGCCCGCGCGTTGATCGACCTGGAGGCGCTGCGCTCCAACTACCGCCTGGCCCGTGAACTCGGTGGCGGCCGCAAGACCCTGGCCGCGATCAAGGCCGATGCCTATGGCCACGGCGCCGTGGCCTGCGCGCGCGCGCTGCAGGACGAGGCCGCCGATGCGTTCGGCGTGGCCTGCATCGAAGAGGCGCTGGAACTGCGCGAGGCCGGCATCACCACCCCGATCGTGCTGCTGGAAGGCTTCTTCGACGCCGACGAACTGCCCCTGATCGTCCAGCACGACCTGTGGTTCGCCGTGGCCGCCCCCTGGCAGGTGGACGCCGTGGCCGCATTCCAGACCACGGCCACGCTCAGCATATGGCTGAAGCTGGACAGCGGCATGCACCGGCTGGGCCTGTCGCCGGCCGACTTCCGCGCCGCGCACACCCGCCTGGGCGCGCTGCCTCAGGTCGGGCCGATGGTCCTGATGAGCCACATGGCCCGCGCCGACGAACTGGACAGCCCGCGCACCCGCGAGCAGGCCGCCACCTTCGCCGCCGCCATCGACGGCCTCGCCGGTGAAACCAGCCTGTGCAATTCGCCGGCGCTGCTGGGCTGGCCGGATGTGCGCAGCGACTGGGTCCGCCCGGGCCTGATGCTGTACGGGGCCAACCCGTTGCCGGTGGCATCGATGGCCACCGAGCGCCTGCGCCCGGTGATGACGATGGAATCGAAGATCTTCGCCGAACGCTGGATCGAGGCCGGCGAACCGGTCGGCTACGGCGCGCGCTTCGTCGCTGAAGAGCGCACCCGGGTCGGCGTGGTCGCCCTGGGCTACGCCGATGGGTACCCGCAGTTCGCCCCCAACGGCACCCCGGTGCAGATCGACGGCCAGCCCGGACGGGTGATCGGGCGGGTGTCGATGGACATGCTGACCGTGGACCTCACCGACCTGCCGCAGGCCGGCATCGGCAGCACCGTGACCCTGTGGGGCGCGTCGCCGCGGCTGGATGTGCTGGCACCGCTGTGCGGCGTGAGCGCCTACCAGCTGCCGTGTGGCGTCAAGCGCGTGCCGCGCCGTTTTCTGCACGCCTGAGACGCAGCGCCGGCCCCAACAAGAAAGGCGGCACCCGCAGGGGCGCCGCCTTTTTCCGTTGTGCCACGCCGGTTCAGCGGCTGGCAGTGGCCGGAGCGCGTACGTCGCGCTGGATCCAGTCGTCCAGCAGCTTCTTCTCGTAGCGCAGCGGGTCGGTATCGCTCTGCAGGCCGATGTTGTGCAGGTAGCCGGTGTCCACCAGCTTGCGCTCGCCCTGGGACACCACCGTGCCCTGTGCATCCTTCAGGGTAAACGTCAGCGAAATGCGCGGCGGATAGATGTCGCGCATGATCCGCACGTCGCTGGCGCGCGGCCCGTGCCACGGCTCGTAGTCGCCGGCGCGCTTGATGTCGGTCAGGGTCACATCCAGGGTCTGGCCCGGCTGCAGCTGCTTGCCGGCGGCCGTCTGCACGTACTGTCCCAGCTGCTGCACCCAGTTGCCGCGTTCTGCATCAAACCGATTGGTGCTCTTGCGGATCTCGGTGAACTGCGCCGGATCGGTCCACTGCACGCGCACCGGGCCATCACCGCTCAGCGCCCGTGGGGCCTGCGGGTCGGTCACGGTCCTCGGACCAGCGGCCTGCGCCGCCCCCATCGCCAGCACGCACGCCAGCGCGGTGCTGATGATCATCGAACGCTTCATGGCACTTCCTCCTGCGTCATTGAGACAGGGAATACGAAAGGCAGTGTGATCCTGATCCGGGTGAGGGACAATCCTTCCACCGCGCCCGCTCCACCGGCGTTGCCGCCAATTCATCGGCGTCAACCCCACCCTTGGCGCTTGACGCTGCGAATACGCGCTCTGGAACATCCTGTGTCCCTCCGTTACGCCAGTTGCCCTCTTGACGCCTTTGTCCAGCCTGCCCCCTACCACCCTGGAACGTCCTCCGGTCATGGTCCCGGTGTCTGATCCCGTCCTTCACCGCGGCGTACTGGAGCGGATGAATGCCGGGTTCTGCATCATCCAGGTGCTGTTTGATGGCGATCATGCGGTGGACTACCGCTTCCTGGAGGTCAACGACGCCTTCGTGCGCAACACCGGTATCGAAGACGCGGTCGGCAAGCGCATGGCCGTGCTGCAGCCGCAGCACGAACCGGAGTGGTATCGCCTTTACGGGCAGGTGGCACGCACCGGTACGCCGCTGCAGTTCGAACTGGAGGCCCGCGCGTTGTCGCGCTGGTATTCGGTGGAGGCGGTGCGCGTGGGCGACCCGGACGATCACCACGTGGCGGTCCTGTTCTTCGATGTGACCGCACGCAAGCAGATTGAAGTGGAGCTGGCCGAAAGCGAGGCGCGCTTCAGCGCGTTGGCCG
Organism: Stenotrophomonas sp. GZD-301; assembly: GCF_049310345.1. Classification (NCBI taxonomy): domain Bacteria; kingdom Pseudomonadati; phylum Pseudomonadota; class Gammaproteobacteria; order Lysobacterales; family Lysobacteraceae; genus Stenotrophomonas; species Stenotrophomonas sp. GZD-301. Next base: position 80,590 of record NZ_JBMOWY010000056.1, read on the forward strand.
ATGGCCTGCCGATGCCGGTGTGGGTGCTGGACGAACGCGGCCACGCCCGTTTCGTCAACAGTGCGTTCACCGAGTTCTTCGGGGGCGACGAGCAACGCGTGCCCGAAGACGTCTGGCGCGGCCTGGTGCATCCCGACGATGCTTCCGTGTTCGAGTACGAACTGCAGGAAGCACTCAAGGCGCAGCGGTCGATGCACGCGCTGGTGCGCGGGCGGCGCGCCGATGGCCAGTGGCGCTGGCTGGAAATGAACGCACGCCCGCGCTTCTCGCGCATGGGCCGCTTCATCGGCCTGGCCGGCAGCAGCCCGGACGTGACCGAACGGCGCGAAATCGAAATGGCGCGCGAGGAACTGCTGCAGTCCGAGCGCGCCGCGCGCAGTGCCGCCGAGAACATGGCGCGGGTCAAGGATGAATTCCTGGCCACGCTCTCGCATGAGCTGCGTACCCCGCTGACCACCATCCTGGGCTGGAGCGAACTGCTGCTGCAGCGCATCGATGAGACCAGCCCGATGTACAAGGGGTTGGGTGTGATCGCCAACAGCGCGATGGCGCAGAAGCGGCTGATCTCGGACATGCTGGACCTGAGCAGCATGCTGCTGGGCAAGGTGCAGCTGGAAGTGGAAGTGCTGGACCTGCGCGCACAGCTGATCGAAGCGATGCGCGCCCAGGAGCTGGTGGCCGAGGGCAAGGCGCTGACCACCAGCCTTGTCCTGCCCGAGGACCCCTGCTTGGTGCTGGGCGATGCCACGCGCCTGCAGCAGGTGCTGTGGAACCTGCTGTCCAACGCGATCAAGTTCACCCCGGCCGAGGGCACCGTCGCGGTGACCCTGGCCGTGGATGCCGGGCACTGGACGATCACCGTCGCCGACTCCGGCGATGGCATCGCCCCTGAATTCCTGCGCCACCTGTTCGGTCGCTTCCGCCAGGCCGACGGCACTACCACCCGCCGTCATGGCGGCCTGGGCCTGGGCCTGGCGATCGTGCAGCAGCTGGTGGAACTGCATGGCGGTGCGGTGGCGGCCAGCAGCGATGGCCAGGGCCACGGCGCAACGTTCACCGTGCGCCTGCCGCGCTACCAGCCGCAGGCCGATGGGCGCCCGCTGCGCGAGGTGTTCAACGGCCCGATCAACGAGCAGATCATCGAGCCGTTCCCGCTCAAGGGCCTGCACCTGCTGGCGGTGGAGGACCAGCCGGAAGTGCTGGAGTACCTGCGCCGGCTACTCGAAGAGCAGGGGGCCCAGGTCACGGCCGCCGCATCGGCCGGCGAGGCGCTGGCGCTGCTGGATGCCGGTGGGCACGCCGCCATCGACGTGCTGCTGACCGATATCGGCATGCCCGGCATGGATGGCTACGGCCTGGTGCGGACCCTGCGCGAGGACATCGGCGTGGACGCCCAGGTGCTGCCCGCCGTGGCGGTAACGGCGCTGGCCCGTGCCGACGACCGCAAGCGGGCCTTGGCGTCCGGCTTCCAGGAGCATGTGGCCAAGCCCTATTCGGTGGCACAGCTGGTGTCGGCGGTACGGACGGTGCTCGCCGCGCGCTAGACGCGTTGCCGGGCCGTATACGCCCGGCTTGGCACACTGGGCTGCCGTATCCCGGAGAACGCCATGTCCCGCCTTGCCCCCACCGTGCATACCGACCCCGCCGACATCGCCGCGCTGGAGGCGCTGCTGCCGCAGCTGCGTGGCCAGACCCAGGTGGAGCTGACCCTGGTCGATGGCCGTCGCCTGCTCGGCACGGTGGCGGTGCAGCCCACCGTCCAGCAGTACCGCGACGCCGCGGAGAACGAAGGCAGCAATGGCCAGTTGCGCCTGGACGACCTGGATACACCGGTGCAGCAGCACCTGGTCTGGCTGGACAGCATCGCCGCCGTGCGCCAGCTGCCGCCGCACGCCTGAACCGCCCACGCGGTGGGGGTGGCCCGGCACCGCAGCGCCGGGCCCATCACCGTCAGTGCGTGAAGACCTCGGCTTCTGCCTCGAAACGGCGCGCATAGGCGCGTTCGTCGGCGATCCTGCCCACTTCGTCATCGGCCATGTCCGGCGCGCCGTACACCGCGTACGCCACGGTGCCATCGGCGGTCTTGCCCACCTGGTGCAGCCGGTAGCGCGAATGGCCGCCGCCGGTGTCCTCGGGGTAGTGCACCGGCGGGTGATTGCCCTCCAGGTCCATTTCGCTGTTGTCCACCACGCCGCCGACAAACAGTGCACGCATGAGTCATCTCCATCTCGAGGGGAGCCTCCACCCTGACCGCTGGGGTGTTGCCGTGGCATCAACGGGACGTTGAATAAACGCAAAACCGGGCCGTACGGACGAACCGGTAGAATGGCCCCCTCTTTTGACGATGTGCCCCCCTGCATGGCTGCCCAGCACGACGCCCCCCTGGAAACCCTGTTCCTGCCGTTCGCCAATGGCGCGCTGTCCTGGCCCGCCGGCCCGGTGCTGTTCCTGCGCGCCCGCGACGGCTGGCCGCTGCGCGAACATGCCCAGCCGGCGCAGCTGGTCTGCGAGCAGAGCTTCCGCCCCTTCGCCGATGCGCTGGAGGCCAGTGGCTGGCAGGTGCGCGATGAGCAGCAGCTGGTTGACGACAGCACCCGCTATGCGGTGGTGCTGGTGCTGCCGCCGCGCCAGCGCGAAGAGGCACGCGCCCTGTTCGCACGCGCGCTGGCGCTGGCTGCACCGGGCGGCGTGGTGGTGGCCTGCCAGCACAACAACGAAGGCGCACGCTCCGGCGAGAGCGATCTGCAGGCGCTGGCCGGGCTGGGCGGCAAGCTCACCAAGAACCACTGCCGCGCGTACTGGACCGCACCGCTGAACGGCGAGCACGACGTGGCGCTGGCGCAGCGCTGGGCCAGCCTGGACGCGCCGCGTGCCATCCTCGGCGGGCGCTTCCAGAGCCGCCCGGGCATTTTCGCGTGGGATCGCATCGATCCGGCGTCGGCGCTGCTGGTCGAGCAGCTGCCGGCCGACCTGGCCGGCCACGGCGCCGATCTGGGCAGCGGTTTCGGCTACCTGTCGGCCGAAGTGCTGACCCGCTGCCCGGGCGTGAGCGCGCTGGACCTGTACGAGGCCGAAGGCCGCGCGCTGGCCCTGGCGCGCGAGAACCTGGCCGCGCTGGGCAAGCCGGCCGTGGTGAACTACCACTGGCACGATGTCACCGCCGGCATCGAAGGCCGCTACGACTTCATCGTCACCAATCCGCCGTTCCACACCCCGTCACGTGCCGACCGCCCCGACATCGGCCAGCGGTTCATCGCCGTGGCCGCGCAGGCGCTGCGCCCGGGCGGGCGCATGTGGCTGGTGGCCAACCGCCACCTGCCGTACGAGCAGATCCTCAACGAAAGCTTCGGCCAGGTGCGCGTGGCGGCCGAGCGCGACGGCTTCAAGCTGATCGAGGCCACCAAGGCCAGCGCGAGCCCCACGCCGGTCCGGGCGCCCCGCAGCACCGAGCCGAAGTGGGGCCGCGGAGGTCGCGCATGAAGCTGGTCAAGCTGTTGGCGAACCTGGGCTACGGCAGCCGCAAGCAGGTGCAGGGGATGTTCCGTGCCGGCCTGATCACGGACGCCGACGGCGAGGTGCTGTACGCCGACGACGCGGTCGCGCATGAGGCGATCCGGGTGGAAGGCGAGCCGCTGGACCCGCCGCAGGGGCTGACGGTGCTGCTGCACAAGCCGCGCGGCTACACCTGCTCCACCAAGGACACCGGCCGGTTGATCTACGACCTGCTGCCGCCGCGCTTCCGTGAGCGCGCGCCGGTGCTGTCCTCGGTGGGCCGGCTGGACCGCGATACCAGCGGGATGCTGCTGATGACCGATGATGGCGCGCTGCTGCATCGGATCGTCTCGCCCAAGTCGCGCCTGGACAAGGCCTATGAGGTCACCCTTGCCGAGGACCTGCGGGGCGATGAAGTGAGCCGGTTCGCCAGCGGCACGCTGCTGCTGGAATCGGACGACAAGCCCTTGCTGCCCGCTGAACTGACCGTGCAGTCACCGCGCCAGGCACAGCTGGTGCTGCATGAAGGCCGTTACCATCAGGTGCGACGCATGTTCGCCGCGGTCGGCAACCATGTCGAGGCGCTGCACCGCAGCCGCATCGGCGGCTTGTCGCTGGGCGACCTGGCCGAAGGCCAATGGCGCATGCTCGATGCCACCGACCTGGACACCCTGTTCGACGTCCCATGACCGCCATTGCCGCGCTTCCGTTCCTGCCCGACGCCGTCATCTTCGATATGGACGGTCTGATGATCGACAGCGAGCGCGTGTCGATCGCCTGCTGGTCGGCGGCGGCGCGGGAGCTGCAGCTGCCGTTCGCCGATGACTTCTGGCTGCGCATGGTCGGCCTGGGTGACCGCGACTGCGAGCGCCTGCTGCTGGAGCACATCACTGCCGGGCAGGTCGCCGCGTTGTTCGCGCGCTGCCACGATCTGTACGAGGCGCGTACCCAGGCCGGCCTGCCGCTGCGGCCGGGCATCCTGGACATCCTGCAGCTGCTGCAGGCGCACGACATTCCGCGTGCGGTCGCCACCTCCACGCGGCAGCCGCGCGCCTCGCGCAAGCTGCACGCGGCGGGGCTGCTGCCGTTCTTCGAGGTGGTGGTGACCAGCAGCGACGTGGCCCATCCCAAACCGGCACCGGACATCTACCTGCTGGCCGCGCAGAAGCTGGGCAAGGCGCCCGCGCGCTGCCTGGCTCTGGAAGATTCGCCGGCCGGCATCCGCGCCGCCGTAGGCGCCGGCATGACCGCCATCCAGGTGCCGGACCTGGTGCACCCCGACGACGACCTGCGCGCGCTCGGCCACCGCATCGTCGATTCGCTGCTCGACGCCCGCACCCTCCTGCTGCCCCTGCTCCCCGCCAGGTAGCGCCGACCGTTGGTCGGCGGCGTGCCGCACGGCCACCGATCGCGCATGGCGCAGGTAGAGCCGACCGTTGGTCGGCTGCTCTCCGTTCCGCCACCAACCAACCC